>NZ_PSUZ01000001.1:0-279937 GCF_002932095.1 Rathayibacter sp. AY1G1 | reverse complement strand
CGTCCACCGCGCCGGTCCGCTCGAGAGCACGGCCCGCCTCGAGGACGGCCTCCCGCCAGGATCCGGCGGAGTGGCGGAGGGCCGCTCGGCCGCGCGGGAGACCGCGATGCCGTCGAGGACCGCGAGGAGCAGCGCGGCGTCGTCGGCGCCGAACGACGCCGCGGGATGCGCGGCGCGCAGCAGCTCCAGGACGACGTCCTCCGTGCGCGACCAGCCGGCGGTGTGGATCGCGCGGATCTCCGGATCGGTGCCGGCGCGGGAGGCGAAGGCGGTCCACACGATCGCGTCGGGCACGTCCTCGTCCGCGACGCACGCGATCTCGTCGCAGAAGACGCGCAGCCGCACCTCGGCCGAGGGTTCGGCCTCCAGGCGGCTCCGCATCCGCTCGCGGAAGCGCTCCTCGACCCGGGCCATCGCGCCGGCCAGCAGCGCCTGCTTCGTCGGGAAGTGGTGCTGGACGGCCCCCACCGAGACGCCGGCCTCGGCCGCGACGGTGCGGATGCTGAGGTGCTCCGCCCCGCGGGTCGAGAGGACGGCGACGACCGCCGAGAGGATGTCGCTCCTGCTCTCGCGCCGATCCGGCATGGCGTCCCTCTCGTTCGACTGCTCGAGCAGGCTACGCTCTCGGACATGACCAATACGACCGTATTGCCACCCCGTGCCGGAGCCGGCCGCCGCATCGCGACCCTGGACGTCGTCCGCGGTGTCGCGATCATCGGGACCCTCGGCACGAACATCTGGATCTTCTCCCACCCCTGGGGGATGCTCGGACTGCTCTCCGTCCCGGTGACGCCGGAGACCTCCTCCTCCGCCGGGACTGCGCAGCTCCTGCTGATGGCGCTGGCGCAGGGCAAGTTCCTCGCCCTCCTCTCCCTCGCCTTCGGGGTGGGCCTCGCGATCCAGCACGCCTCCGCGGTCCGGCGCGGGACGCGCTGGCCGGGCCGCTACCTCTGGCGCGCGACGCTCCTCCTCCTGGACGGCGCGGTCAACTACGTGCTGATCGCGGAGTTCGACGTCCTCATGGGATACGCCGTCACCGGAGCGGTCGTCGCCTGGCTGCTGCTCACCCGGCCGACGACGCAGCGCCGCGTGATCCTCGTCTGCGGCGCTCTGCACGTCGTCCTGATCTCGGCGCTCGTGGCGCTCGTGGCGGCGAGCCCGGACGGTGCCGGACAGGGGCCGACCGGCCGGAGCCCCTACGCGGACGCGTCGTTCCTCGGACTCGCCGCCATCCGGTTGCAGAACGCGGGCGTCTTCCGTGCGGAGCCGGTGCTCATCGGGCTCCTCAGCCTCGCGATGTTCCTCCTCGGCGCGCGCCTCCATCGGGCGGGGGTCCTCGCCGCCGAGGGCGCGTCACTCCGCCGTCGCATGATGGTCCTCGGCGCCCTCGCCCTCCCCGTCGACCTCGCGCTGGGCGTCGGGGGGAGCGCCGCCGGTCTGCTCGCCGAGCGCTACCTCGTCGCGCCCCTGGTCGGGCTCGGCCTGCTCGCGGCCCTCGCCGAGGCCTGCCTCCGCCGGGGCGCCGAGGGCTGGGCGGCACGCCGGGCGCGGGAGGTCGGCCGGGTCGCCCTGAGCGCCTACCTCCTGCAGAACCTGCTCGGCGGCGCCCTCTTCTACGGCTGGGGACTCGGGCTGGCGGTGACCGCCGCGCAGTGGCGCGTCCCGGCGACCGTCGGAGCGTTCCTGCTCATCGCGGCGGTCGTCGTGCTCGCGGCGCACCTGTGGCTGCGCCGGTTCGAGCTCGGTCCGGTGGAGTGGCTCTGGAAGCGGGGCGAGCGGATCGGTGTCCGCGCGCCCCGCTGACCGGAGGGGGACCTACGCGAGGAGCTCCGCGGCGCCGGTGCGCAGGGCGGCGAGGCGGGACGAGACGGCCGACCGGCGGGCGTCGGCGTCGGAGTCGTGCGACCAGGCGTCGAGGTAGAGCTTGACCTTCGGCTCCGTGCCGCTCGGGCGCGCGATGAGACGGGCACCGTCCAGGGAGAAGCGGAGCGCGTCGGTCGGGGGCAGCGCGCCGCCCTCGGCGAGCAGGTCCTCGCTCCGCTCGACGGCGAGCCCGCCGATCGCGGTCGGAGGCGTCGCGCGCAGTCCGGCCATGATCCGGCCGATCTCGGAGAGGTCGGTGACGCGGAGCGAGATCTGCTCCGATCCGAAGAGCCCGAACCGCTCGGCGAACGACTCCAGCTCGTCGTCGATCGTGCGCTCCTCGGCGGCGAGCGCGCTCGCGAGGGAGAGGAAGGCGAGCGCGGCCGAGACGCCGTCCTTGTCGCGGACCGTCCCGGGGTTCACCAGGTAGCCGAGCGCCTCCTCGTAGCCGAAGACGAGGTCGGGGACGCGCGAGATCCACTTAAAGCCCGTGAGCGTCTCGGCGAAGTCGAGGCCGTAGTCGGCCGCCACGGCACCGAGGGCGGGGGAGGAGACGATCGAGCAGGCGAGCGCTCCTCCGGTGCGGCCCTCGCGGCGGGCCTGCTCGGCGGCGCGCCAGCCGAGCAGCGCTCCGACCTCGTTGCCGGTGAGGCGCCGGAAGCCCTCCGGGGCGGAGGCGTCGGGCACGGCGGCGGCGAAGCGGTCGGCGTCCGGGTCGTTGGCCACGATCAGCTGCGCGCGACCGGAGCGCGCGGTCGAGAAAGCGAGGTCGAGGGCGCCCGCCTCCTCCGGGTTGGGGAACGCGACCGTGGGGAACGCCGCGTCGGGCTCGATCTGCTCGACCACGACGGCCGGCTCGTCGAATCCCGCCGCGGAGAGCACCCGGTGCGCCGTCTCCCAGCCGACCCCGTGCATCGCCGTGTAGACGATGCGCAGCGGAGCGGACTGGCGGCCGACGGCGGCCGTCGCCTCGATGTAGGCGGCGACCACGGACTCGTCCGCGAGCCGGTACTCGCCGCGCGGCAGCTCCGGAACGCGCCGGTCCCGCGCGACCGCGAGGATCCGCTCGGCGATCTCGGAGTCGACCGGCGGCACGATCTGCGAGCCCTCGTCGGCGCCGCCGAGGTACACCTTGTAGCCGTTGTCCTGCGGCGGGTTGTGGCTCGCCGTGACCATCACTCCGGCGTCGGCGCCGAGGTGGCGCACGGCGAAGGCCAGCACGGGGGTGGGCAGGAGCCGGGGCAGCAGCACCGCGTCCACGCCGGCGCCCGCCATCAGCGCGGCGGAGTCCTCCGCGAAGACGCGCGAGTTCTTCCGGCCGTCGTAGCCGATCACGACCACGGGCCGCTGGACGCCCTGCGCCAGCAGGAAGTCGGCCAGGCCGACGGCGGCCTGCGAGACCAGCACGCGGTTCATCCGGTTGGATCCCGCCGCGATGGCGCCGCGCAGGCCCGCGGTGCCGAACGCCAGGCGGGCGCCGAAGCGGTCCTCGAGCTCGGCGCGGGCGGAGGCGTCGCCCGAGTCGGAGGCGGTCAGCAGGCCGACCAGCTCCTCCCGCGTCTCCGGGTCGGGGTCCTGGGCGAGCCAGGCCTCGGCGAGCTCCCGGACGTCGGCGCTCACAGGGCGCCCGTGATCCCGGCGAGCAGGCGGGCGAGGTCGTCCTCGGCGTCGCGGCCGGCCTCGAGCACCTCCTCGTGGCTGAGGGGGGTCTTCTGGATGCCGGCGGCGAGGTTCGTGATGAGCGACATGCCCAGCACCTCCATGCCCGCCTCGCGCGCGGCGATGGCCTCGAGGGCGGTCGACATGCCGACGATGTGGCCGCCGATGATCTTCGCCATCTGCACCTCGGCCGGGCTCTCGTAGTGCGGCCCGCGGAACTGCACGTACACGCCCTCGTCCAGCTCAGGACGCGTCCCGCGGGCGAGGTCGCGCAGGCGCGAGGAGTAGAGGTCGGTGAGGTCGACGAAGGTCGCGCCCTCGAGCGGCGAGTCGGCGGTGAGGTTGATGTGGTCGCTGATCAGCACGGGGGTCCCGGGCGTCCAGTGCTCCTTGATGCCGCCCGCGCCGTTGGTGAGGATCATCACCGTCGCGCCCGTCGCGGCGGCGGTGCGGACGCTGTGCGCGACGCGGCGCACGCCGTAGCCCTCGTAGTAGTGGGTGCGGGCGCCGATGATCAGCGCGCGCCTGCCGGTGGGGAGCAGGACGGAGCGCAGGGTGCCGCCGTGCCCGTGCACGGCCGGCTTGGAGAAGCCGAGGATCTCGGTGGCCTCCACCGTCGCGGTCGTCTCGCCGATCGCGTCGGCGGCCTTGCCCCAGCCGCTGCCGAGGGTGAGGGCGATGTCGTGCTTCTCGACCCCTGTCGCCTCGGCGATCTGAGCGGCCGCGCGGGCCGCGATCTCGAAGGGATCGGCGTCGGGGGCGTCGAGCGGGTGCAGGGTCTGGTCGGACATCCTCCCACCCTACCGACGGGCTGCGCGGCGGCGGAGGGCGACTCCCGCGGCCGATCCGACACCCCGCGATTGGGCGAACACTCAGTGAGAGAGGACAATGGGAAGCATGGCTTACGAGTTCGAGCGCGCGCAGAGGATCGCTGTACTCGGAGGGGGGCCGGGCGGCTACGAAGCCGCCATCGCGGGAGCGCAGCTCGGCGCTGAGGTCACCCTGGTCGAGCGGGTCGGAGTGGGCGGCTCGGCCGTCATCACCGACGTCGTCCCGTCGAAGTCGCTCATCGCGACGGCGGAGGCCACCAACGCCATCGGCGAGGCCGCCGACCTGGGCGTGCAGTTCTTCACCCGCTCGGAGCAGAACAAGCCGGTGCGCCCGGACGTGGCGGTCAACCTGGCGACGGTGAACAAGCGCCTGCTCGGGCTCGCGCGCCAGCAGTCCGAGGACATGCGCGCGAACCTGGTGCACCACGGCGTGCGCATCGTCCAGGGGGACGGGCGCCTGGACGGCTCGAACGCCTTGATCGTCTCCACGGCGGCCGGCGGCGAGGGCATGGACTTCGACCGCATCGAGGCGGACACGATCGTGGTCTCGGTGGGCGCCAGCCCCCGTGTGCTCCCGACCGCGGCTCCCGACGGCGAGCGCATCCTCAGCTGGACCCAGCTCTACAACCTCAAGTCCGTCCCCGAGCACCTGATCGTGGTGGGCTCCGGCGTGACCGGCGCGGAGTTCGCCTCCGCCTACCGTGCGCTCGGCGCCCGCGTGACCCTCATCTCCTCCCGCGACCAGGTGCTGCCCGGCGAGGACGCCGACGCGGCCGCCGTGATCGAGAACGTCTTCAAGCGCAACGGCATGGTCGTGCTCTCGAAGTCGCGCGCCGACCGCGTCGAGCGGACCGAGAAGGGCGTGCAGGCCGTGCTCTCGGACGGACGTGTCGTCGAGGGCTCGCACTGCCTGATGGCCGTCGGCTCCGTGCCGAACACGGCGGGCATCGGCCTCGAGGACGCGGGGGTGCAGCTGACGGAGTCGGGGCACATCCGCGTCAACCGCGTCGCCCGCACCAGCGTCCCCTCGATCTACGCGGCCGGGGACTGCACCACGTTCCTCCCGCTCGCCTCCGTCGCCGCCATGCAGGGCCGCACCGGCGTGTTCCACGCGATGGGCGACGCCGTGAACCCGACCGAGGTGCGCAACGTCGCGGCGAACATCTTCACGCAGCCCGAGATCGCGACCGTCGGGTGGAGCCAGCGCGAGATCGAGGAGGGCATCGCGCAGGGCGAGATCTACAAGCTCCCGCTCGCCGCGAACCCGCGGGCGAAGATGATGGGCATCCGCGACGGCTTCGTCAAGCTGTTCGCGCGCACCGGCTCCGGCACCGTCATCGGAGGCGTCATCGTCGCTCCGAAGGCGAGCGAGCTGATCTTCCCGCTCGCCCTCGCCGTGGAGCACCGCCTGACCGTCGACCAGGTCGCGCGGGCCTTCACCGTCTACCCGAGCCTCACCGGCTCGATCTCGGACGCCGCGCGCGCCATGCACATCGTCACCTGACGCGCCACTCCGCCGGGCCGCGCGGGGTGCGGCCCTTCATCGGCAGAGCGCACGACCGGGAATCGCGTGCGAAGCGATTGACGGCAGCGCGACGCGACCCGCTCGGCGGTACCACTCACGTCGAGGAGCCGACCGCGCCGGGCCGCGCGGGGAGCGGCCCGGAACGGGCTCAGACGATCTGGAGGAGCACGTGTCCCGCGGGGACGGTCGCTCCGGCCGTCGCGTCGAGGCCCTTCACGACGCCGTCCTTGTGGGCGGTGAGCGGCTGCTCCATCTTCATCGCCTCGAGGACGACGACCAGGTCGCCGGTGACGACCGTGTCGCCCTCGGCGACGGCGACCTTGACGATGGTGGCCTGCATGGGCGAGGCGACGGAGTCGCCCGTGACGGTGCTGACGGAGGAGGAGCCGCGGCGCTTCGGGGAGGCGGCAGCGGCCCCGCGGGCGGGTCCCGAGCCGACCAGGTCGCCGGGGAGAGTGACCTCGACGCGGCGCCCGTCGACCTCGACGACCACGTTCCGGCGGGCCGCCGGCTCGTCGGTCGCTCCGGGCTCGCCGCTCCAGGCCGGGATCGTGTTCTCGAACTCGGTCTCGATCCAGCGGGTGTAGATCGTGAAGGGCGCGCCGCCCTCGGGGGCGAAGGCCGGGTCCTCGACGATCGCGCGGTGGAAGGGGAGGACTGTCGGCAGTCCGGTGACCTCGAACTCGGCGAGGGCGCGGCGCGAGCGCTCCAGCGCCTGCTCGCGGCTGTCGCCGGTGACGATCAGCTTCGCGAGGAGCGAGTCGAAGGAGCCGGAGATCACGTCGCCGGCGACGACGCCGGAGTCGACGCGGACGCCGGGTCCGCCGGGGGCCTTGAAGACGTGCACCGGGCCCGGAGCGGGGAGGAAGCCGCGGCCCGCGTCCTCGCCGTTGATGCGGAACTCGAAGGAGTGGCCGCGGGGCTCCGGGTCGTCGTAGTCGAGCACGCCGCCCTCGGCGAGGCGGAACTGCTCGCGCACGAGGTCGATGCCGGTGATCTCCTCCGACACGGGGTGCTCGACCTGGAGGCGGGTGTTCACCTCGAGGAAGGACACCGTGCCGTCCTTGCCGATCAGGAACTCGCAGGTCCCGGCGCCGAGGTAGCCGACCTCCTGCAGGATCGCCTTCGAGGCGCGGTAGAGCTCGGTGTTCTGCGCATCCGTCAGGAACGGCGCGGGCGCCTCCTCGACGAGCTTCTGGTGGCGGCGCTGGAGGGAGCAGTCGCGGGTGGAGACCACGACGACGTTGCCGTGCGCGTCGGCCAGGCACTGGGTCTCGACGTGGCGCGGCTGGTCGAGGTACTTCTCGACGAAGCACTCGCCGCGGCCGAAGGCGGCGACGGCCTCGCGCGTGGCGGAGGCGAACAGCTCCTCGACCTCGTCGCGCTCGCGGGCGACCTTGAGGCCGCGACCGCCGCCGCCGAAGGCCGCCTTGATCGCGACGGGGAGGCCGTACTGGTCCACGAACTCGAGCACCTCGGCGGCGCCGGAGACGGGGTTGAGGGTTCCCGGGGCCAGCGGCGCGCCGACCTTCTCGGCGACGTGGCGGGCCGAGACCTTGTCGCCGAGGCGCTCGATGGCCTCGGGGCCGGGGCCGATCCAGATCAGGCCGGCGTCGATGACGGCGCGGGCGAAGTCGGCGTTCTCGGCGAGGAAGCCGTAGCCGGGGTGCACGGCGTCGGCACCGGAGCGGCGGGCCACCGAGAGCAGCTTGTCGATGACGAGGTAGGTCTCGGCGCTGGTCGTCCCGCCGAGGGCGTAGGCCTCGTCGGCGAGGCGGCTGTGCACGGCGTCGCGGTCCTGGTCGGCGTAGACGGCCACGGAGGCGATCCCGCTGTCGCGGGCGGCGCGGATGACTCGGACGGCGATCTCGCCCCGGTTGGCGACGAGCACCTTCGTAATCTTCGGCATGGTCCCCAACCCTAGGGGGCGGCTCCGCCCGGCCCGGCGCGGCTCACCACAAAGAAGCGGAGGGCCTTCGTCGGTTCCTCACAAGGGCGGGACGGGCCTCAGCGGTTCCAGAGCGCGGTCCAGTCGACGCCGAGGCTCCGCACCAGAGTGCGGAGGGTCGGCACCGACATCCCGATCACCGTCGAGGGGTCGCCCTCGATCGCGGTGATGAAGCCGGCGCCGCGGCCGTCGATGGTGAAGGCGCCGGCCACCTCGAGGGGCTCGCCGGTGGCGACGTAGGCGTCGATCTCGGCGTCGTCGATGTCGTCGGCGAACGTGACGGCGGCGGAGGTGACCGCTCCGGCCTCGGCGACGATCCTCCCGCCGCGGTGGTCGACGAGCCAGTGGCCGGAGTGGAGGCGGCCGGTGCGACCGCGCTGGGCGCGCCAGCGCTCCCGCGCCCGCTCCGGCTCGTGCGGCTTGCCGTGGACGACCCCGTCGAGGACAAACGCGGAGTCGCCGCCGAGCACCAGACCGTCGATGTCCGGGCGCAGGACGGCGTGCGCCTTGGCGCGGGCGAGCAGCGAGACGGTGGCGTCCGCGTCCAGCGCCGCGCCCCGCTCCTGCTCGGCCCGGGCGACGGCCGCGGGCTCGTCCACCTCGGAGGGGACGACGACGGGCTCGATCCCGGAGGCCCGCAGCAGCGCGAGGCGCGCGGGGGAGGTGGAGGCGAGGTAGAGGCGCACGAGGGCTCCCTGCGGCCGGGCCCACGCTGTGGGATGCTCGACGGATGGCACAGACCCCGTCCCGAGCATCCGCCCGCCCCGACGGGGCCGACGACGCACTCGGGACCGAGATCGAGCTCGACATTAGCAACGTCGCCCACGGCGGCGTGTTCGTCGCCCGGCACGAGGGCCGCGTCGTCTTCGTCCCGGACGTCCTCCCCGGCGAGCGCGTGCGGGCGCGGATCAGCGAGGTCCGGCACGACAGCTTCTGGCGTGCCGAGGCGCTCGAGGTGCTCGAGGCGTCCGAGCACCGGGTGGAGCACGTCTGGCCCGAGGCCGCCCTCGACCGCCGCCCGGAGGAGCGCGTCGGCGGCGCCGAGCTCGGCCACGCCGACCTGGCCTACCAGCGCGAGCTGAAGCGCCTCGTGCTCGTCGACTCCTTCTCCCGCTTCGCCCGTCGCGAGATCGAGGTGGAGGTCGCGCCGATCGGCGGGGACGACGCGTCCGGCGGCCTCGGCTGGCGCACGCGGAACCGCCTCCACGTCGACGACGACGGACGGGTCGGCCCCTACGCGGCACGCAGCCACCACGTCGTCACCGTGGAGTCGCTGCCCCTCGCGACCGCCGATTCCTCCCTGGCCGCACCGCTCGGCGAGCGCCTCGCTCCCGGCTCGGTGGTCGACCTCGTCGACGCGGCCGGGTCCGAGGGAGCCGCGGTGCTCGTGCACGACCCCTCCGACAAGCGCGCCCGCCGCGACCGCACGGTGGTGAGCGAATTCGTCGCCGACCGCACCTTCCGGGTCGACCGCACCGGCTTCTGGCAGGTGCACCGCGGAGCCGCCGCCGCGCTCTTCGAGGCCGTGCAGGCCGCCGTCGACGCGGACGCGGCGGACCCGTCGGCCGCCAACCACGACCTCTACGGCGGGGTGGGCCTGCTCGCCGCGGCGCTGGCCGACCGCCTCGGCGCCGGAGTGCGCGTGACCAGCGTCGAGAGCGACTCCCGCGCCACCGAACACGCGCTCGAGAACCTGGCCGACCAGGTCGGCGCCCGCGCGGTGACCGCCCGCGTCGACCGCTACCTCCGCGACGTCGTCGCCCAGGCCGATGCGCGCGAGCGGGCGCGGTGGCGCGCGGCGACCGTGGTCCTCGACCCGCCGCGCTCGGGCGCCGGCCGAGCGGTCACCGACGCTCTGGCGGAGCTGCGGCCGGCGCAGCTCGTCTACGTCGCCTGCGACCCGGTCGCGCTCGCCCGCGACGTGGGCGCCCTGACCGGGGCCGGCTACGAGCTCGAGCGCCTCGAGGGCTTCGACCTCTTCCCGCACACCTCCCACGTGGAGGCCGTTGCGCGACTGGTCCGCCGAGAGGACTGACCGCGGGCCCGCGCCTGCGTACCATGGGCGGGATGGAGCCCCACGTCGACGCAGCCGAGGCCCCGCGCGTGCGCGTGGCGATCGTGGACGACCACGAGTCGGTGCGCCTGGGCGTGGCCGCCGCCGTCGAGAGCGCGGGGATGCAGGTGGTCGCCGCCGCCGAGACCGTCCAGGCCCTCGAGAGCACGATCGGCGGCGCCGAGATCGAGGTGCTCGTCCTCGACCTGTCCCTGAACGACGGCTCGAGCATCACCAGCAACGTCAAGTGGGGGCAGGTGCGCGGCTCCGCCGTCCTCGTCCACAGCATCGCCGACCGCGTCGTGGCCGTGCGGGAGGCGCTCGCCGCGGGAGCGGCCGGCGTCATCCCGAAGTCCTCGCCCATGTCGACGGTCGTCGCCGCGATCCGCACGGTCGCCCGCGGCGAGGTCCTCAACAATCTGGAGTGGGCCTCGGCCATCGACGCCGACGACGACTTCGCGCGGGCCGTGCTCGGTCGTCGCGAGCGCGACGTCCTGCACCTCTACGCCTCGGGGCTGCCGCTGAAGCTGGTGGCCGAGCGGCTGCAGATCTCGGTGTCGACGGCGAAGGAGTACCTCGACCGGATCCGCGACAAATACGTCGAGATCGGCCGTCCCGCCCCGACGAAGGTCGATCTGCTGCGGCGCGCGGTGGAGGACGGCATCCTGCCGGGCATCGACCCGGACGACGGCGATGGCGGGCGCTGAGGCGCCGATCGCCCGCCGCAACGCCGGGCGCGAGCGGATCGACCGGATCATCAGCACGGTCGTGTCGTTCTTCGGCTTCGGCTTCGGCGTGCAGACCGTCCCGCCGATCCTCGCCCAGCTGCCCCTGCTGCGCCCCGAGGTGGCCTGGCCGGTGCTGGTGCTGGTCTTCGGATCGCTCACCGCCGCCGTGGTCACCGCCGTGCTGCGGCGCGGCACGCGGATCACGGCGGTCCTGGTCGCGGTCGGTGTCCTCGTGGCCCTCCTGACCTGGCCGGCCGCCGTCGCCACCGGGGGCGCGAACCGCGAGACCCCGTGGATCTGGTACCTGCTGACCATCGGCACCGCCTTCTGCACGATCGCGGCTCCCCTCCGGATCGCGATCGCGTACGTGTCGGTGACGACCGTGCTGTTCGGGCTGCTGCGCGTCCTCCCCTCCGGCGGCGGGGCGGAGCCGACCCGCGCGATCCTCGACGCCGCCTACGTGGGCATCGTCGGCTTCGTGATGCTGGTGCTGATCACCGTGCTCCGGCAGTCGGCCGACCAGATCGATCGCGCGCAGACGACGGCCATGGAGCAGTACGAGGCGGCGATGCGCCAGCACGCCGGCGAGGTGGAGCGGGTCGAGGTCGACGCCCTGGTGCACGACAACGTGCTCGCGACGCTGCTCTCCGCCGCCTCCGCCGAGTCGCCGGCCGAGCGTGCGCTGGTCTCCTCGATGGCGCAGCGCACCCTCGCCGTGCTGCTGCCCGACCACGAGCCGGAGCCACCCGAGGGGCTGGTCCCGCTCGAGCTCCTGCAGCGCCAGCTCGCCCACGCGGCGTCCACCTTCGGGACCGAGATCGCAGTCGCGACGGCCGACGGAGTGGATCCGCGCGCGACGACGCTGCCGCGCCCGGTGGCCGAGGCGCTGCTCGGCGCGGTCTGGCAGGCGCTCGCCAACAGCGTTCAGCACGCGGGTCCGAGCGGCAGCGTCCACCGCGCCGTGCACGGGCTGCTGGGCGACGGCGCGGTGGAGGTCGTGGTGGAGGACGACGGCCGCGGCTTCCGGCTCGCCGACGTCCCGCGCGAGCGGCTGGGCATCCGGCTCTCCATCCTCGAGCGGGTGCACAACGCGCGGGGATCGGCGCGGGTCGACTCGACTCCGGGCGAGGGCACCCGTGTCCTCCTCTCCTGGCGGGCGGACGCGGGAGGAGGGCCGTGATCGCCTACCCGCGCCCCCTGCTCCAGGCGCTCGGCGCCGGCTTCTCGCTGTACCACGTGGTGCTCGCCTTCTTCTCCTTCCGCATCTCCCCGGCCACGCCGGCCGACCTCGTCGCGGTCGCGCTGTACGTCGCGGCGACCGTCGTCGCCCTCTGGCCGGGAGCGACGACCCGGCTCGCCCTGCCCGTCGCGGTCGGGATGACCGCGGTCGCCGTCGCTCTGCCGCTGCTGGTCGCGCCCTCGCTCGATCCGGGTGCCTCCAACGGCTACTCCACCTGGTACATCGCCGCGGTCGGCACCCTCATGACGATCGTGTGCGCCCGCCGGCGCGCGGCCTGCGCCTGGGTCGGCGTCGGCTTCCTGATCGTGCACACCGTGTTCTGGGCCGGCCCGGCCGCGCTGGCCACTCTCGGCGTCGTCGGGGGGATCGCCTGGGTCGCGATCGCGCAGCTGCTCATCGTCGAGCTCGGGCGCGCGGGCTCCGAGGCGCGCGTGCTCGAGGCGGCCGAGCGCGCGGCCGCGTCGTGGCGGGCCGCGGAGGAGGCGCACCTCACGGAGCGCGAGGTCCGGCTGGAGCAGACCCGCGCCCTCGCCGCCGACATGCTGCTGCGCATCGCCGAGCCGGGACCGGGCCTCACCGACGAGGAGCGGCGCGAGTGCCGGCTGCTCGAGGCGGCCGTGCGCGACGAGATCCGCGGCCGGCGGCTGCTGGACGACGAGGTACGTCGTCTCGTGCTCGACGCGCGGCGGCGGGGCGTGACCGTGTCGGTGCTCGACGACGGCGGCCTCGACCGCACCTCCGAGGGCGAGAGCCGCCGGGTGCTGGGGGAGCTCGCCCAAGCTCTGAGCGGGATCCGCGAGGAGGTCGACCGCGTGGTGGTGCGCACTGCTTCGGCCGACTCGGCCTCGGCGGTCACAGTCGTGGGCCTGCGGACGGCCGGCGACGGCAGCGCGGGCGCCCTCGGCTCCGACGACGCGGGTGACGAGGTCGACGCCTGGGTCGAGATCCGGCGCGACGGCGTCGGCGGACGCGACGTCTGAGCGGCGGAGCGCGCGCGGGACGGCGCGGCCGTCCGCACGCTCAGCGACCGGCGGCGACCCGCCCCGGAGGGCGTGCGGATGTCGGATCGGTGCCGCGGGCGGGACGCTCCGGCTCTCAGCACGGCTCAGGTCTCGGCGCGCCCGAACTCTCGGAGCGGACCGATCGTCGGCGCGGCGCGGCACGAGCGTGAGCAGAGCGGTCGTGAGCAGTGCCCGTCGAGCGCACAGCACGTGATGAGAAGAGCCCGTTAACGGAGTGCGGCGGGCCGTCCACTCCTCCGAAGAGGGGGCCCGGCCCGCCGTCAAACCCCGAGTGAGGGTAACAACCCGAATATTACCCTCACTCGCCCCCAACACACCCGCCTGCTTACCCTGGTCGGCGAGTGATTGGCGGTGCCCCTTCCGAAGGAGGAGCACCGTACGTCCACTAGTGTGCTCGCTCCGCCAGGAGGCGCATAGTCAGCACTTTAGGGGACTAATCGGGGGACAAATTTCACGTTCCGCGTCGCGGATCGCTCGTTCCCCGACGGGCTGCGTCTGCGAGTCCGCTCAGCCGGAGAAGGAGCGCCACGCTCCCGGTGCCGGCCGCAGCGGCCCGCGGACCGCCGCGGCGCGGTCGTTCCAGCCCCCGCTGAGCTCCTGCGGGGTCTCCGGCTCGGCCTCGGTGCGAGAGGTCAGTGCGGTGACGACGGCCGTGACGGCGGCGATCTCGGCGGCGTCGAGGCCGGGGGTGGAGATGACGACGGCGGGTGCGGAGTCGGAGGCGGTCATCCCGCGACGCTATCGCATGCCGTTCACGGCGCCGGTCGGCGGGGCATGGCTATGCTGACGCCGGATGCCGCCGGAGCGTCGTCCGTCCGTTGCGAACAGGAGCGTCCCCGCATGCCGACGTGGTTCCCGAGGAGCGGTGCCGCGGCGCTGCGCCCCCTGCGTCTGCTGGTCCGGAGGTCGCCGGCGGCCGTCTCGGTCGTCCTGGTCCTCCTGGCCGCGAGCGCGATCACGGGGACGCTCGTCGCCCCCGCGGGAGCCGAGACGACGGCCTGGTGGGCGGCGGGCCCGATGATGACCCTCGACGGCCGTCCGTGGACGGCCGTGACCGCCCTCCTGATCGCGGCGGACCCGCTGCAGCTGCTCCTGGACGTCGTGCTGGTGCTCCCGATGCTCCTCGCCGCGGAGCGCCGCCTCGGCTCGGCCCGCACCCTCCTCGCCTTCCTCGTGACCGGCGCCGTCGGGATCGTCGTCGGGTCCTCCGTGCAGTCGATCGGCGCTCTCGTCGGGGAGTGGTGGGCGGGCGACACCGTCGGCGACCACACCTTCGACCCGCTGATCGGCGCGGTCGGCGCCCTCATCGCCTCGACCGCCTTCATGGGCGCTCTGTGGCGTCGCAGGCTCCGGGTGACCGTCTTCGCCGTCGTGCTGATGTTCGTGCTCTACGCGGGCGACTCCGCCGACGCGTACCGGCTCCTCGCGGGCGGCGCGGGGCTCGTGCTCGGCGCGGTGCTCGCGCGGGGAGCGTCGGGGCTGCGTCCGCAGCGTCCGGCCCCGAGCTCGCACCGCGAGTCCCGGGGGCTGCTGGCGGCGGTCGTCGTCGTCACCGCCATCGGTCCGCTCGTCGCCGTCCTCTCGGACTCGGGCTACGGTCCGTTCTCGTTCCTCGGCCGACTGCTGCAGAGCGCCTTCACGGGGACGACGGACCTCGAGGACCCGTGCAGCCGCGCCCTCCGGCACTGCGCGCACCACGTGAAGCTGAGCCTGGTCGCCCCCGGGCCGATCCTGCTGACGTTCGTCCCGCTCCTCCTCCTGCTCGTCGCCGCCTACGGCCTGCGCTCCGGGCGCCGCCTGGGCCTGCTGCTGGCGGTCGGGGTGAACATCGCGATCGCGATCCTGGAGGTCTTCTCCCTCCAGCGCGCCGCCCGTCACCCCGAGTTCCTGTACTACGCCGAGTACCTGCTCTGGGTGGCGACGACGGTGCTGGTGCCGCTGGCCGTCGTGGCGATGCTCGTGATCGGGAGGAGGCACTTCCGCATCCGCGCGCCCCGTGCCGCTGCGAGGCTCTGGACGCGGGTCGTCGCCATCGCCTTCGTCGTGTCCCTCGGCGGCTACCTGGCGCTCTCGGCCGGCGTGCGCACGAGCTTCGAGCCGCTCCTGGGCCTCGGGAGACTCCTCCTGGACGGGCTGCTGCGCTTCGTCCCGGTGAGCTTCCTCGGCGGCGCCGGACTGCTCGCCGTGCCGCGGGAGCCCGTCGCGCGGATCGTCTTCGAGTGGGTCGGCCCGGTGTTCTGGCTCGTGGTCGTCGTCGCGGTGGTCGCCCTGCTCCGGGCCACCGACGTGCAGCGGAACCGCGGCGACGAGGCGCGGTACCGCGCGCTCCTGTCCCTGCACGGCGCCGGCAGCCTCGGCCATCAGGGGACCTGGGAGGGCAACGCGCACTGGATCTCGGCCGACGGGACCGGCGGAGTCGCCTACCGGGTGATCGGCGGCGTGGCGATCACCCTCTCCGACCCGGCCTGCGCTCCCGAGCGGCGGGAGGACGTCGTGGCCGAGTTCGTGCGTTTCTGCGACGAGCGCAGCTGGACGCCCGTCTTCTACAGCATCCACGACGAGCTGCTCCCCGTCTTCGACCGGCTCGGCTGGTCGCGCCTCTCGGTCGGCGAGGAGACGATCATCGAGCTCTCCTCCTTCGAGCTCACCGGCAAGCGGTGGCAGAAGGTGCGCTACCCGCTCACGCGCGGCATCAAGCTGGGCATCGAGGCGCAGTGGACCAGCTGGCCCGAGCTCTCCCTCGGCATGGCCAACCAGATCGTCGACCTGTCGGAGCGCTGGGTCGCCGAGAAGGCGCTGCCCGAGATGGGCTTCACCCTCGGTGGGATCGACGAGGTCCGCGATCCCGACGTCGCCCTCCTGCTCGCGGTCGGACCGGACGGCGTGCTGCAGGGGGTGACGAGCTGGCTGCCCGTGCATCGGGAGGGGCGCGTGGTCGGCTGGACCCTCGACTTCATGCGCCGCTCCGACGACTCGATGCCCGGCATCATGGAGTTCCTCATCGCCTCCGCGGCGCTGCGCGTCAAGGAGGAGGGCGCCGAGTTCCTCTCGCTCTCGGGCGCACCGCTCGCCACCGCACCGGTCGAGGAGGGGGAGGAGCCTCCGGAGCCGACGGTCCTCTCGCGCCTGCTCGAGTTCCTCTCGCGGACGCTCGAGCCGGCCTACGGCTTCACGTCGCTGTTCCGCTTCAAGGCCAAGTTCCACCCGCGCTACGCGGGCCTCTGGATGACCTACCCCGACGCGCTGCAGCTGCCCCGGATCGGAGCCGCGCTGGGTCGCGCCTATCTGCCCGACCTCTCCGCCGCGCAGGCGCTGGCGTTCGCGCGGGTGGTCGGGGCGAAGCCGGAGGAGAAGCCGTCCGAGGCGTCCGCGGCGAAGCCGGATGCTCCGGCCGCCAGGGCAGGCGCTCCTGCGGCGAAGGCGGGTGCTCCGACAGCCGAGCCGGACGGTCCTGGGGTGAAGGCGGGTGCTCCGGCTGCGAGGGCGGATGCCCGGGAAGCGGAGCCCGATTCCGCGACAGGGGAGCTGGGTGCTCCGGCCGCGGAGCCGGCCGCTCCCGTCGTGCGGCCCGATGCTCCCGCGGAGTCCGCTGTCCGACGGACCGGCCCCGGCTCCTCCGACTGATCGTTCCGCCCCTCCGCCCCGTGAGGAGGCGGTCGCAGCGGAACGCCGCGGCACGGACGGTCTCCCGTCTCCTGCCGCGGCGTCCGAGCGAGTCGGGTCAGAGCGGGATGTTGCCGTGCTTCTTCGCGGGCAGGTTGGCGCGCTTGGTGCGCAGCGCCCGCAACGCCTTGATGACGGAGACACGCGTCGCCGAGGGCTCGATCACGCCGTCGAGCTCGCCGCGCTCGGCCGCGAGGAACGGGCTCGCGACGTTGTAGGTGTACTCGTTCGCCAGGCGCGTCCGGACGGCTGCGACGTCCTCGCCGGCCTCCTCCGCCTTGCGGATCTCGTTGCGGTAGAGGATGTTCACCGCGCCCTGGCCTCCCATGACGGCGATCTCGGCGGTCGGCCACGCGAGGTTGATGTCGGCTCCCAGCTGCTTGGACCCCATCACGATGTACGCGCCGCCGTAGGCCTTGCGCAGGATGACCGTGACCAGCGGCACGGTCGCCTCGGCGTAGGCGTAGAGCAGCTTCGCGCCGCGGCGGATGACGCCGGTCCACTCCTGGTCGGTGCCGGGCAGATAGCCCGGGACGTCGACCAGGGTCAGGATCGGCAGCGAGAACGCGTCGCAGAAGCGGACGAAGCGGGACGCCTTCTCGCCCGCCTCGATGTTCAGCGTGCCCGCCATGGCGCTCGGCTGGTTCGCGATGATGCCGACGGAGCGGCCCTCGACGCGGCCGAAGCCGATCACGATGTTCGGCGCGAACAGCGGCTGCACCTCGAGGAAGTCGCCCTCGTCGACGATGTGCTCGATGACGGCGCGCATGTCGTACGGCTGGTTCGGGCTGTCCGGGATGACCGTGTCGAGGAAGCGGTCCGCGTCGGTCGTCTCGAGGTCGACCTCGGTCTCGAAGACGGGGACAGGCGACAGGTTGTTGTCCGGGAGGAAGGAGAGGAGCGTCCGCGCGTAGTCGAGCGCGTCGTTCTCGTCGCTCGCGAGGTAGTGCGAGACGCCCGAGATCTTGTTGTGGGTCAGCGCGCCGCCGAGCTCCTCCATGCCGACGTCCTCGCCGGTGACGGTCTTGATCACGTCGGGCCCGGTGACGAACATCTGGCTGGTCTTGTCGACCATGATCACGAAGTCGGTCAGGGCGGGGGAGTAGACCGCGCCTCCCGCGGCAGGGCCGCAGATGATCGAGATCTGGGGGATCACGCCGCTCGCCGCGGTGTTGCGGCGGAAGATCTCGCCGTACTTGCCGAGGGCGACCACGCCCTCCTGGATCCGTGCTCCGCCGGAGTCGAGGATGCCGATGATCGGGACGCCGGTCTTCAGGGCGAGGTCCATCACCTTGATGATCTTCTCGCCGGCCACCTCGCCGAGCGAGCCGCCGAAGATCGTGAAGTCCTGCGAGTACACGGCGACCTGGCGGCCGTGGATGGTGCCGGTGCCGGTGACGACGGCGTCGCCGTAGGGTCGCTTCTTCTCCATGCCGAAGGCGTGGGTGCGGTGGCGGACGAACTCGTCCAGCTCGACGAACGAGCCCGGGTCGAGGAGGGTGTCGATCCGCTCCCGTGCGGTCATCTTGCCCTTGGCGTGCTGCTTCTCGATCGCCGCCTCGCCACTGGCCGTGACGGCCTCGTGGTAGCGGTTCCTGAGGTCCGCGATCTTCCCCGCGGTCGTGTACAGATCGGGCGCGGGACGTTCGGTGTTCGCGGTCACCCGCTCACCCTACCGGCGGGGCGGACGCCTCCTCTTGTCGCACTCGCACAGGGAGGGCCGCTCCGAACGGGAGGATCCGGACAAGGGCGGGACGTCGCGAGCGGCGCTCGGAGCGGCCTCGCGGGAGCCGCCGCTACCGTGGCGGCATGCTCCTCCCGCTCTCCTCCGCCGTCTCCCCCCGCGTCCTCGCGCTCGAGTCGGCGGGGTCGACGAACGACGAGCTCCGCGAGCGGGCGGCCGCCGACCCCGCCGCGTGGCCGCACCTCTCCGTCGTCGCCACCGGCGACCAGCGCGCCGGGCGAGGCCGGCTGGGGCGCGTCTGGCAGGCGCCCGCGGGCCGCACGCTCGCGGCCTCGACTCTGGTCGACGCCTCCGCCCTCGGCGCCGAGGCCTCCGGCTGGCTGCCGCTCGTGGCCGGCGCCGCTCTCGCCCGGGCCCTCGCACCCCTCGTCGACGGGGACGTCGCCGTCAAGTGGCCCAACGACGTCCTGATCGACGGCCGGAAGGTCGCGGGGATCCTCGCCGAGCGCCTGCCGGACGGGCGGGTCGTCGTCGGCACCGGTGTGAACCTGCTGCTGACGGAGGCGGAGCTGCCGGTCCCGACCGCCACCTCGCTCGCCCTCGCCGGAGCACGGACGACGAGCGCCGACGAGGTGCTCGCCGCGTTCCTGACCGAATTCCAGGGGCTGCTGGCTCCGCTGCTCGCCCAGGGCGACGCCGAGGCCTCCGGAGCGGCCGCCGCCGTCCGCGCCTCTTGCGGCACCCTCGGAACGCGCGTCCGGCTCGAGCTGCCCGACGGCACGCAGGAGGAGGGGACCGCCGCCGCACTCGCCCCGGACGGCTCGCTCCTGCTCGAGCAGGGCGGCGCGCTGCGCTCGTTCACGGCCGGCGACGTCACGCACCTGCGCTCCTGATGGCCAGGACCGACCCCGCCGACCGCGAGCTGGCGCGGCTGACCCCGCGCGCCCGCCGGGCGGTCGCACCGGTCGTCGGCCTCCTCCTGCTCACCTGGACGGGCTTCTACTTCGCCGCGCAGTTCGAGCTCGCCCTGCAGCGCTGGATCATCGGGCTCGGCACCGCACTTCTGGTGCTGCTCCTCTGCGCTCCCGGGATCGCGGGCTGGGCGAGCGTGCGCTACCGCGTCACCGCCTCCGGCCTCAGCGCGCGCCGGGGCGTGGCGTCGATCCGGCGGGCCGAGGTGGTCTTCGATCGGAGGATGGAGGTCGTGGTCGAGCGCTCCCTCGGCCAGCGCCTCGCCCGGTGCGGGGACGTCCGGATCCTGCAGGCGGGAGCCGAGGTGTTCGTGCTGCGGGACCTGCCGGATCCGGAGCTCACGGCCGACCTGCTGCGGGAGGCGATCGGCGCGGCTCCCGCTCTCGAGCCGGAGTGGCCGCCGCCCGCGTGAGCGCGTCGGGGCCTCGGTAGCATGGAGCCGCCCCGCGCCAGCGGGCGGAGATGGAGGAGCGCCATGCGCGTCGGCGTGATCGGGGGCGGCCAGCTCGCCCGGATGATGATCCCCGCGGCGGTGGAGCTCGGCATCGAGATCGCCGTGCTCGCCGAGAGCGAGGGCGCCCCGGCGGGGCTCGCCGCGACACGGGTCGGCGACTACCGCGACGAGGCGACCGTGCTCGCCTTCGCCGAGACCGTGGACGTGGTGACGTTCGACCACGAGCACGTTCCCCAGCCGATCCTCCGCGAGCTCGTCGCCCGCGGCGTCGCCGTGCACCCCGGCCCCGACGCCCTGCTGTTCGCCCAGGACAAGCTGATGATGCGGCGCCGCCTGACCGAGCTCGGCGTGCCCGTGCCCGAGTGGGCCGAGGTCTCCTCCGCCGAGGAGCTGGGGGAGTTCCTGGCCGAGCACGGCGGCAGCGCCGTGGTGAAGACCGCGCGCGGCGGCTACGACGGCAAGGGCGTGCGCGTGGTGCGCGGCGCCCACGAGGCGGACGACTGGTTCACCGCCCTCGCCGAGGACGGCCGGGGCGGCTCGCTCCTGGTCGAGGAGCTGGTGGGCTTCCGCCGCGAGCTCGCGCAGCTCGTCGCCCGGCGTCCCTCCGGCGAGAGCATCCTCTGGCCGGTGGTGGAGTCGGTGCAGCGCGACGGCGTCTGCGCCGAGGTGATCGCTCCGGCCCCCGCGTCCGCCGGCCGGCTCGCATCAGCCGCGGCCGAGATCGCGCAGACGATCGCCGACAGCCTCGGGGTCACCGGCGTCCTGGCCGTCGAGCTGTTCGAGACGACGGACGACCGGATCCTGGTCAACGAGCTGGCCATGCGCCCGCACAACAGCGGCCACTGGACGATGGACGGATCGACCACGTCGCAGTTCGAGCAGCACCTGCGCGCGGTCCTCGACCTGCCGCTCGGCGCGACGGGCTGCCGCGATCCGTGGACCGTGATGGTCAACGTGCTCGGCGGCCCGGTGGGGGAGTCGCTGACCGACCGCTATCCGCGGGTGCTCGCCGATCACCCGGGCGTGAAGGTGCACAACTACGGCAAGGAGCCGCGACCGGGCCGCAAGGTCGGGCACGTGAACGCCACCGGCGACGACCTCGACCTCGTGGTCTACGAGGCTCGCGCGGCGGCGGCCGTTCTCACGGACTGACCCGTACGATGGTCGCCGTGACGAGCCTGCCGACCTCCCCGACCCCTGCCGGAGCCCTCTCGTGAGCGCGGACGCGCTCGTGAACGGGCCCGCGCCGCTCGTCGGCGTCGTGATGGGCTCGGACTCGGACTGGTCCGTCATGCAGGCGGCGTCCACCGTCCTCGCCGAGTTCGGCGTGGCGCACGAGGTCCGGGTCGTCTCCGCGCACCGCACCCCGGAGGCGATGATCGCGTACGGCCGCGAGGCCCGCGGCCGCGGCCTGAAGGTCGTCATCGCCGGAGCGGGCGGAGCCGCCCACCTCCCCGGCATGCTCGCCGCCGTGACCTCGCTCCCCGTCGTCGGAGTGCCGGTCCCGCTCGCCCGCCTCGACGGGCTCGACTCCCTCCTCTCGATCGTGCAGATGCCGGCGGGCGTCCCCGTCGCCACTGTCTCCATCGGCGGAGCGCGGAACGCCGGACTGCTCGCGGTGAAGATCCTCGCGACGGCGGACGACGCCCTCTCCGCAGCGCTCGACGACTTCGCCGCCGACCTCGAGGTGCAGGTCGCCGCGAAGAACGACGCCCTGGTGGCGGGCCTGTGACGGCCGTCGCCCTGCCGCTGCGGCACCCGGACGTCGCCTCCCGCGCCTTCATGACGCGGCGGGCGTGGTGGCTGCTGATCGTCAACCTGCTGGTGCCCGGGTCCGCTCAGGTCCTCGCGGGCAACCGCCGGCTCGGGCGCCTGGGGCTCGGCTTCACCCTCGGGCTCTGGGTCGCCCTCCTGGTCGCGGTGCTCCTCTACTTCGTCTTCCCGACCGGCCTCTACACGCTCGCGACCTTCGACGTCTCGATGCTCGCGCTCCAGGCCGCGCTCGTCGTCTACGGGGTGGTCTGGGCCGTGCTGACGCTCGACACCCTCCGCCTGATCCGCGTCGTCCGGGTGCGCCCGCGGATGCGCGGCGTGCTCGCGTTCGCGACGATCGCGCTGATGGCGATCTCGGTCGGCACCACCGCCTACGGCACCTACCTGCTCGGCGTGACACGGGGGACGCTGTCGTCGATCTTCGGCGGCGGAGCGATCGAGCAGCCGATCGACGGCCGCTACAACGTGATGCTCCTCGGCGGCGACGCGGGAGAGGACCGCGACGGTCTGCGCCCCGACAGCATCTCGGTGGTCAGCATCGACGCGTCGAGCGGCAAGGCCTCGATCATCGGCGTCTCGCGCGAGTTCGTCGACTTCCCGTTCCCCGAGACCAGCCCGATGCACGAGCTCTACCCCGACGGCTACGACACCGACAACTGCGCCGTCGACGTCTGCAAGCTCAATTCGGTCTACACCGAGGTCGAGCTGAAGCACCCGGAGCTCTACCCCGACGCCGTCGACCACGGCAGCGAGCCCGGCATCGAGGCGATGCGCGACGCGGTCGAGGGCATCCTCGATCTGAGGATCCAGTACTACGCGCTGATCGACATGGAGGGCTTCGCCCAGCTGATCGATGCGCTCGGCGGCATCGACATCGACTACGTCGCCGACGAGCCGCTGCCTCTGGGCGGGCTGCCCGACTCCGACGGCGTGATGCAGGGCGTCAACCAGTGGATCGATCCCGGGCACTGGCACTTCAACGGCGAGCAGGCCCTCGCCTACGCCCGGTCTCGCTACACCACGAGCGACTACGACCGGATGGCGCGCCAGCGGCAGGTGCAGGAGGCGCTGCTCGCCCAGTTCGAGCCGGGCAACGTCCTCGCCAAGTTCCAGGACGTCGCGTCCGCCGGGTCCCAGGTCATCAAGACGGACGTCCCGCAGGGGATGCTCGGCTACTTCGTGCAGCTGGGGCTCAAGACGAAGTCGCAGCCGGTGGATCCGATCGAGCTGGTCCCGCCGGCCGTCGACCCGGAGGACCCGGACTACGACGTCGTGCACTCGCTGGTGAGTGCCGGACTGTCGGGCGACTCCGCGCCGTAGACGGCCGGGTGCCGCACGCCTCAGAGGTCGGCGTGCAGCGCCCAGACGCGCTCGGCGGAGTCGCGCCAGCTGAAGGCTCGGGAGCGGTCGCGGCCGGCCACCGACATCCGCTCGCGCAGACCGGTGTCGGCGAGCACGCTGCTCATGGCGAGGGCGAGGCGGTCCGGGTAGTCCTTCGCGTCGCCGCGCTCGACGGCGACGCCGGCGTCCGCGGCGACCTCCATCAGCGCGGGGTCGTCGGAGTGCACCACCGGCACTCCGAAGTGCATCGCCTCGAGCACGGGCAGGCCGAAGCCCTCGGCGATGCTCGGGTAGACGAAGAGGGTGGCCCGCGAGAGGACGACGGCGAGGTCGGCGTCGCTGAGGACTCCCAGGGCGCGCACGCGCGTCTCGTCGAGGCCCTGCTCGTCGGCGACGGAGGCCACGTCCAGGTCGCCCCAGCCGGTCGGGCCGACCAGGAGCAGCGGGATCGCCGGGGCGGACGCTCCTCCGAAGGCCGCGATCAGCGAGACCAGGCCCTTGCGCGGCTCCAGCGTGCCGACGCTCAGCACGTACTCCGGGGGGAGGCCCAGCGCCGTGGCGCGCTCGTCGGCGTCCTCCGGGACGACCAGGCCGGAGCCGACGGCTCCGCCGATCACGCGCAGTCGATCGCCGAAGTCCATCAGCTGGGAGAGCTGGTGGGCGACGGCGTGGGTGGGGACGACGACGGCGTCCGCGTGCTTGCGGGCGCGCTTCGCCATCGCCCGGTGCCACTTCGCGCCGTGCGGGGTGAGGGTCTCGGGATGCGTCCACGGCACCGTGTCGTGGATCGTGACGGCGATCTGCTCGCCCTCGCTCCCGTCGTGGCTGCGCAACGGGGCGAAGAGGCTCGGGGCGTGGATCATGCCGCCGCCGGCCGGGATGGCGATCCCGTACTGCCAGGCGCGCGAGAGCTCGCGGCGCCCGAGCGGCAGCCGGTGGATGCGCGCGAGGCCGGGCAGGCGCAGGCGCAGCTCCTCCTCCTTCTCGGGCGGGTGGGCGGAGACGACGGCCTCCACCTCGCAGTCGCGGGGAGCCGTCGCGATCAGCTCGCGGGTGAGCTCCTCGGTGTAGCGGCCGATGCCGCCGGGCACGCGGGCGAGCATCTGGTCGACGACGACGCGGAGAGTGGTGGTCACGGGGTCACCGCCTCGAGGGGTGCGGCGGCGAGCGCGTCCTGCCAGGAGCGCAGCGGCGGCAGGCCCGCCCGGCTCCAGCCGTCGTGTCCGAGGACCGAGTAGGCCGGACGCGGAGCGGGGCGGACGAACGAGCCGCTGTCGGTCGGGCGCAGGCGCTCGGGATCCAGGCCCGCCTTGGCGAAGACGGCACGGGCGAAGCCGAGCCAGGTCGTCTCGCCGGAGCTGGTGCCGTGGTAGACGCCGGCCGGGGCCTCCGCGTCGACCAGCTCGATCAGGCGCGCGGCGAGGTCGGCGGTCCAGGTGGGCTGGCCGTGCTGGTCGTCGACCACGGTCAGCGTCTCGTGCGCGCCCGCCAGTCGCACCATCGTCTTAGCGAAGTTGCCGCCGTGCTCGCCGTAGAGCCAGGCCGTGCGGACGACGTACCCGCGCTCCGGGTTGGCCTCGAGCACCAGGCGCTCGCCCTCGGCCTTCGTGCGGCCGTAGGCCGAGATCGGGTTCCGGGGGTGGTCCTCGGAGTAGGGGGTCGTCGCGGAGCCGTCGAAGACGTAGTCGGTGGAGACCTGCACGAGTGCGGCTCCCGTCTCGGCGGTGGCGAGGGCGAGGTTGCGCGCTCCGACGGCGTTGACGCGGTGCGCCTCCTCCTCGTCGGTCTCGGCGTCGTCGACGCAGGTGTACGCGGCGCAGTTCACCACGGCGTCGTGTCCCGCGACGGCGGCGCGCACGGCGTCGAGGTCGGTCACGTCGAGGTCGGAGCGGCCGAGGGCGGTGCTGGGGCGGGAGCCGAGGGCCGCGCGCAGGTCGGTGCCGAGCATGCCGGAGGCGCCCGTGATGAGGAAGGTCACCTCCTCATCATGCCCGAGCGGTCCGTCGGCCGACGGTCGGCGCTCCGGCACGCCGCCGGGTGGCGCAGAGAGGCGTCGCGGGCCCGTGACACGCCGTCGTTAAACTGGCGACCGTGCAGATCCGAGAGCTCGACATCCCCGACGTCTACGAAGTGACTCCGCGCCAGTTCCCCGACGATCGCGGGGTCTTCTACGAGTTCTACCGCTTCGACCGCCTGGCCGAGAAGGTCGGGCACCCGCTCTCGCTGCGGCAGGGCAACACCTCCGTCTCGCGGCGCGGCACCGTCCGCGGCATCCACTTCGCGCAGATCCCGCCGTCGCAGGCCAAGTACGTCTCGTGCTTCTCCGGCGCGGTCCTCGACTACGTGATCGACGTGCGCGTCGGGTCGCCGACCTTCGGGCGCTGGGAGTCGATCCTGCTCGACGACGTCGACCGCCGCTCCGTCTACATCGCCGAGGGCGTCGCGCACGCCTTCGTGGCGCTGACCGAGGGCGCCGTGGTCTCGTACCTCGTGAACGCCACCTTCGACCCGGTGCGGGAGAAGGGGATCGACCCGCTCGACGAGCAGATCGGCCTGCGCTTCCCGGAGGAGGCCGGCGAGCTGCTCCTCTCACCGAAGGACACCGACGCACCGACGCTGGCCGAGGCCGAGGCGCAGGGCCTGCTGCCGACCTGGGACGAGGCGCGGGCCTTCTACGCGGAGCTCGACTCCGCGTCCTGACCGCCGATCCGGCGGACGGGCCGCCCGGCGCCGGCCAGGCGGCACGCCCGACCGGACCGGATCAGCTCTTCGAGCGCAGGCGCATCAGCGCGACCCGGGCGCCCAGCCCGGCGCGCACCGCCGCACGGATCGGCGCCTGGTACCAGGCCCCGTACTTCTGCGCGAGGTAGAGGTAGGCGCTGCGGTGGTGGACCGCGAGCATCCGCGCCGAGGCCAGGCGGGTGGAGTGCCCGCCGAGGTGGGAGACGACCGCGTCGGCGAGGTAGACGTTGGTCCAGCCGCGCTGTCCGAGCGAGTCGCCCAGCTGGACGTCCTCGAAGTACATGAAGTAGCGGTCGTCGAACCCGCCGATCTCCTCGAAGGCCGTGCGGCGCACCATCACGCAGGCGCCGGAGAGCCAGCCCGCCTCCATCCGGCCGTGGCGGAGGGTCTCGACCGCGCGCGAGCGCCGGTAGGTCGCCGACCACGGGTTGCCGGGCCAGACGTGGGCGAAGACGGCGTGCCCGACGCCCGTGCCGAGCGAGGGCAGAGCGCGGGCGGAGGGGTAGATCGTGCCGTCGGAGTCGAGGATCCGCGGCCCGATCGAGCCGATCCGGTCGTCCGCCGTCGCGGCGGCGTAGAGGGCGTCGATCGAGCCGGGGAGGAAGACCGTGTCCGGGTTGGTCACCAGGATCCACTCCACTTCGGGCCCGAGGCGGCCGACCGCGTAGTTGACGGCCCGGCCGTAGCCGAGGTTCTGCCCGGTCTCGTGGAACTCGACGTGGGGCAGGCGCTCGACGACGCTGCGGACGGAGTCGTCCGTGGTCAGGTTGTCGACCACCACGATGCGCACGTCGTGCTCCGTCGCCTCCGGCACGGACTCGAGGCACGCGCGGAGGACCTCACCCGAGAAGTGGGTGACGACGATGACCGCGATGGGCAACGTCGAGCGTGCGATGGGAGCCTCCGGGTGGTGCGGCGTCGACGGGAGGAGTGCCCCGTCGGAAGAACTCGACGAGGCTAGCACGCGGCTCGAGCGGGGCCCGGGAGCCTGCGGCCCTCAGCGGACGATGTCGACGGGCTCGGTGCTGACGGCCACGGCGGCGGGGGAGACCGTCTCGATCGCGGGCAGAGCATCGTGCGCCGGACGGCGGAAGACGACGAACTTGTACATGCAGAAGTTCCACACCAGTCCCACGAGGACGGCGACGGCCTTGGCGATGTTGATCGCGAGGAAGGCGTTCTCGCCGGAGCTGGGGAGGAAGAGCAGCGAGTTGCCGAAGCGGGTGTCGAAGAAGACCTCGAAGCCGTAGATGATCGCCGACTGCAGGACCAGCGAGCTGAACCCGGTGACGAGGAAGAACTTCGCGAACGTGGCGACCGAGACCCTGCCCGGGTGGCGGAAGACGAAGAAGTGGTTCAGCGCGTACGAGATCGTGATGCCGACCAGGACGGAGAAGACGTTGGCGACGAGGGTCGGCAGACCGAGCAGGAGCACGAGCGTGTTGAGGATGAGGAAGTCGATCGCCGTGTTGGTGCAGCCCGCGATGAGGAAGCGGACCTTCTGCGATTCGAGCAGCTTCTTCACGTGTAGGTCCTCTGTGTGTCGTCCTCGCCGCGGTACAGCCGCAAGGAGGGCGGAGGCGTCGGTCCTGAGATCTCGGGCGACCGGCTGCGATCGCCTTCCGACCCTAGCCTGCGAGGGCGCGATCAGGGGCTCGCGGTAGGTGACGACTCTCTGAGAATCCCTTCCGGAACGTCCTGAGCGGGCGTCGGAGCCGTTCCGCCCCGCCCGGCGTGCTCGCCGCTCACCTGAGCGGCCGTCGTTATACTCGCAGGGCCACGGGGCCCGGACGTCGGTCCGATACTCGCGAACGACGAAACGGCTTGACATGCGTTCCCTCACCATCGTGATCCCGACCTACAACGAGGTCGAGAACATCGCGACTCTGCTCCCTCTGCTCGCGGACGTCGCGACCCGCAACCCGGACTTCTCCGTGCAGGTCTGCGTCGTCGACGACAGCTCGCCGGACAGGACGGCGGACGCCGCGCGCGTCGCGGGCGAGGCGCTCGAGACCGCGAGCTTCTCCGTCCGGGTGCTCAGCCGCGCGAGCAAGGACGGCCTGGGGGCCGCGTACGTCTGGGCGTTCGGCCGGATCGTCGACGCCCCCGACGCTCCCGACTACGTCCTGCAGATGGACGCGGACCTCTCGCACGACCCGCGCTACATCGACGAATTCCTGCAGGCGGCGCGGGAAGGAGCCGACTTCGTCGTCGCGTCCCGCTACATCCCCGGCGGGAGCACTCCCGACTGGACCCTCGACCGCAAGTTCCTCAGCCGCGGGGGCAACCTCTACACGAGGTTCTTCCTCGGGTCGGGGCTCACGGACTACACGGGCGGCTTCAACCTCTTTTCCTCGGATCTGCTCCGCAGGATCGACTTCACACGGGTGTCCGCCTCGGGCTACGGCTTCCAGATCGTGCTCAAGTACCGGGCACTGAACCTCGCCCGCACGGTCCGCGAGATCCCCATCGTCTTCATGGACCGCACGGTCGGGACGTCCAAGATCCCCACGAACACCCTCCGCAAGAACCTGGTGCTCGTGCTCTCGCTCCGATTCGGCCGCGCAGCCCGGTGAGCCGGGGTGGTCGGACGCTGCTGCGTGCGAGGGCCCTCCTCCCCGAGGTCCTCGCGGGAGCCGTCGTCGCTGCCGCGACCCTCGCCGCCATCGGGTTGCTGCTCGGCACCGAGTGGCAGTCGTACTTCCTCCGCGACGGCGACTCGCTCGCCCTGCCGCTGATCCTCAGGTCGCTGGGCAGCGGAGGACCCCACCAGTGGGTCATGACGAGCCAGCTGTTCCTGTTCCCGGAGCTCCCTCTCTACGCGCTGGCGTCGCTGGTCGGGGACGCGGCCGCGGCACTGCTGCTCAACGGAGTGCTCAACGTCGTCCTCCTCTACGCGACGGCGCGCTGGATCAGCGGTCTCGTCCTCGCGCACCAGCCCGCCTGGCTGCGGCGGACGGCCGCGGTGCTGTCGATCCTGCTCCTCCTGGCCCTCTGCCTGACGGAGACCAGGGCGCTGGTCAACGAGGGCGCCCTCGCGACGACCTTCCTCCTTACGACCTACTACGGAGGGTCCGTCCTCGTCGCGGCCGTCTGCGCCGCCCTCACCCTGAACCTGCTCAGGCCCGGAGGACGCCTGCCCGTGTGGAGCGGGCTCGCGATGGTCCTGCTCCTCGCGGCGACGACGCTGTCGGATCCGCTGCTGATGCTGCACTTCACAGCGCCGGCCGTGCTCGCGCTGGGCTCGCTCTGGCTGACGGCGCAGCTCGCCGGACGCCGCGTGCTCGGAATCGGCGCGCTCGTGATCGCCGGAACCGCCATCGGCTACCTCGCGCGCCTCCCGCTGTCCTCGCTCATCGCGACCGGCACCTCCAGCTACCTCAAGACGACGCTGGCCGGCACCGCGCTCACCGCTCTGCTCGACCAGCTGACCGACATCATGTCGACGCGGGCCGGGCTCCTCGAGCTGGTGACGATCGGCCTGCTCCTCGCGGCCGCCCTGGTGGTCGTGGGGGTGCGGATCCGCGCGCTCGCGACGGGTCCCCGCGAGCCGGGCACCGGCGACGAGCGACGGCCGGCACGGGCGTGGTTCCTCTGCGTCCTCGTCCTGGGCCAAGCGCTGGTCCTCCTCACGGTGCAGATCGTCTCGGGGAGCATCGTCTCGCGGTACCTGATGCCGATCGCGGTCTTCGCCTGCCTCGTCCCGATCGCCGTGCTCGCGCTTCCCCGGGTCCTGCCCGGGCTCGGGCGCGCCGCGTCGATCGTCTCGGCGGTCGCCGCCGGGACCGCCGTGGTCCTGCTCGCGGTCTTCGGCATCCGGACCGTGTCGTCGACCCTCCGCGCCGGTGTGCTCCAGCAGCCGGAGTCGCAGTGCGTGACGGACTGGGTCGGCGGGCGCGACATCGCCGGCGTCGGCTCGTTCTGGACCACCAGGCCGCTCTCCCTCTACGCGGGCCTGGACGTCGAGCAGATCAACACCGACTTCAGCATTCAGGTCTGGATGAGCGATCTGACCCGCTTCGAGAGACACTTCAGCTTCGTCCTCATCGATCGGGACACGCAGTGGCCGGACTTCGCCCAGGTCACGCTCGGCAAGCCTGCGAGCATCACCGCCTGCGGATCGGTCCTCGTCTACGACTACGCCGGGACCCCGGGCGAGCAGCGCCTCGACGAGATCATCGACACAAGCCTCGAGAGGGAGCGCGGGATCCATGGCTACTGACCTCGGAGCCCGTCCCCGTCGACGGGGCGGCCTGCTGCGCGAGACGGCCTGGGCCGTGGCGGCGGCCGTCATCAGCACGGTGGCGGCCGTCCTCGCCCTGCACATCAGCCCTGCGGACCTCACCACCCGCTGGCAGGTCGGCGGGGACGACCAGATCCTGCACTACACCCTGTTCACGAGCGCCACCCAGGTCTTCCCGTTCGCGACCAACGACGCGCTGGGCTTCCCCGACGGGATGAACGCCTTCTTCAGCGCCCAGTTCGACCTCTCCGCCGCGGTCGTCGTCTCGCTGCTCGGCCTGGTGGTGCGCGACGGCGTCCTGCTGCTCAACGTGTTCTACCTGCTCACCTTCGCCGGCGTGGCGGTCACCGGCTACGCCTTCTTCCGCGCTCTCACCGTGCGCCCCTGGGGCGCTGCGCTCTTCGCCACGGCGTTCAGCCTCGCGCCGTACCACTTCATCCGGATCTACTCCGGTCACGCCTTCCTGGCTAACTACTGGGCGATCCCCCTGATCGGGGTCCTGCTGCTGATGGTCGCCGGGCCGAGGACGGATCCGTTCCGCGGCTGGGCGTCCCGAGCGCGGACGAGAGCGAGCCGTCGAGTCCGCCGGATCGCTCCCGGAGTCGTCCTCGCGTTGCTGATCGCCTCGACGGGCGGGTACTACTACGTCTTCGCCGTCCTCGTGGTCGGCGGGGTCTTCGCGGCGGCGACGGTCGGGAGGCTCCTCGCGCGGGTCGGCTGGCGCGAGCTGCTGCTGCCCGCGGTGCCGGTCTTTGCTCTCGGGGGCTTCGTCGCCGTCGAGCTCCTGCTGCTCGGGCTCGGGTACGGCGAGCGGTACCGCCCCTACTTCGAGGGCCGGACGCTGTCCGAGTCCGAGTTCTACGCGGGGAAGCTCATCCTCCTCGTCCTGCCGTGGGCGGCGTCCGCGGTCCCGGGGGCGCAGGACCTGCTCGCCGACTACACCCGCGAGACCGGCATCCTCCAGACCACGGAGCCGCCGGGCTTCTCGATCATCGGATCGGTCGGCCTGATCCTGCTGCTCGGAGCGGGTCTGCTCCTCCTCCTCGCCGGCTCCGTCCCCAAGCGGGGCGCACTCGCCAGGCTGGTGGACCAGCCGCGGGTGGGTCTGCTCGCCTCCGCCTCCCTCTGGACGCTGGCCTTCTACGCGGTCACCGGGCTCGGAGTCGTGGTGTCGCTCGTCGCGGGCCCGACGATCCGCGCCTGGTCCCGGCTGTCGATCGTGCTGCTGCTGCTCGCCCTCGCCGCCGTGGCCCTCGTCCTGGACAGGGTGACGGCGCGGTTCGGCGTCCGCGCGATCCTGGGGGTCGTCGTCTCAGGAGTCGTCGTGGCGGATCAGCTCGTCGGGGTCTCCGGCCTCGTCGTCCTGAACCCCACCGACGACAGGGAGATGCGAGAGTTCGTCACGGCGGCCGACGACCTCCTGCCCGGCGGCTGCGGCGTGGTGCAGCTGCCGCTCAAGAGCTTCCCGGACAGCGGGAGGATCGGAGAGCTCGACGACTACGACGAGGCGCTGCCCTACCTCTCGACCGACGACGGCGATCTCGAGTGGAGCTACGGGTCCGTCGCGGGGACCTATGGCTGGGACGTATGGTCGTCCGTGGACTCGCCGGCCGAGTTCGACGCGGCCGTGGACTCGACCGGCGCGTGCGCCGTCTACGTCGACACGGCCGGCTACACCGAGTCCCCGCTGAGCTGGCAGCCCTTCGTCCAGGCGGCGACGGGGACCACCGTCCCCGCGGTCGCCTCCGACTCCGGTCGCTGGCTCCTCTTCGTCCCGGGGAGCTGAGCGCGCACCGCACCCGGCCGGGCGGGCATCCGGCCCGGCCGCACGGGCCGATTACACTGGTCGGGTGCCTGACGAGACCACCACTCCCCAGCGACCCCACGAGGGCGCGAGCGACGCCGAGACCATCGCCGAGCTCCGCGAACGCCTCGACGAGCTCCTCAACGACCCGCTCGACGAGTGGGCGGCCAACATGAGCTTCGGCGGCTCGCCCTTCGTCGCCGACTTCGAGTCGACGCTGTCGTGGAAGGTCACCCGGCCGCTGCGCGCGGCGAGGACCTTCCAGATCCGCGTCGGCCAGCTCGGCCTGCCGGGAGCCGTCCGGCACACGGTCCGGTACGCGCAGCGCCGCTTCGGGCAGGGCCGGTGAGCGACGTCGACACGGTGGGACGCGACGAGCGCCGGGCCTTCATCCTCCAGCGCCTCGAGCAGATCGCTCCGTTCGTCCTCGAGGACGCGGAGCTCGCGGCCGACCTGGCCCGCCGGGGCCCCGGCCCCTTCCTCGACGAGACCGCCCGGGCCGTCCAGCGCCGCGACTCCGACGACCTGACCTGGCTCTCGCTCACCGCCTTCCTCGGCGTCTACCCGGTGCCGCACCTCTTCAACTGGTTCAAACGCTCGCTCCAGCTGGCGCAGCCCCATGAGGCGATGCGGGTGTTCATGGTCGCCGGCACCCGGGCGTCCACCGGCTTCCACGATCTCTCGACGACCCTCTCGGTCGTGACGGGGGAGGTCGTGGTGGACGTAGACTTCTGCGCCCGCAACTCCCACGCGACCGGCATCCAGCGGGTGGTCCGCCAGACCATGAAGCGCTGGCACCGCGACCGGGAGCCGATCCTCGCCGCCTGGGAGCACGGCTCGATGTCCCTGCGCCGCCTCGGCGCGGGCGAGCTTGAGCGTGTCGTCGACTTCGAGACCAGCAGCAAGCGCCCGTGGGATCCGGGTCGTCCCGAGCGGGTCGAGTTCATCGTCCCCTTCCGCTCGACCCTCGTGGTCCCCGAGGTCCCGGCGATGGGCATCTGCGACCCCCTGGCCGCGCTGGCGCAGTACTCCGGGAACACCGTGAGCATGATCGGCTACGACTTCATCCCTGTCGTGAGCGCCGACACGGTGCCGCCCCACGAAAGCCTCCGCTTCGTCAACTACCTCACCGTCGTCAAGCACGCGAGCCGCGTCGCGGCGATCAGCGGGGCCGTCGAGGAGGAATTCGCCGGCTTCAACGCCGCGCTGCCCGCTCAGGGTCTCGAGGGTCCCGAGCTGCACGCCGTCCCGCTGCCGGTGGAGGCGCCCCCGCTCTCGGGAGCGACGACCCCGGAGAAGGACGACCTCCCCCTGGTCCTCTCCGTCGGCAGCCACGAGCCGCGCAAGAACCACCTGGCGATCCTGTTCGCCGCGGAGATGCTCTGGCGCGAGGGGAGGAGGTTCCGTCTGCGCTTCATCGGCGGAGGCAATCCCTGGGCCACGCAGGTCTTCGACGTGCGCATCCGCGAGGCGCAGCGTCGCGGACGAGCGGTCGAGGTGATCCGCGGCGCCGGCGACGACGTGCTGATGTCCTCCTACCGCAACGCGCGCTTCTTCGTCTTCCCGTCGACCCACGAGGGCTACGGCCTGCCCGTCGCCGAGGCGCTGGCGCTGGGGCTGCCCTCCATCACGTCCGATCGCGGATCGCTCGCCGAGATCGCCGCCGACGGCGGCTGCATCACGGTTGACCCCTACGACGACGACGAGCTGACAGCGGCGATGCGCGAGCTTCTCGACTCCGACGAGCGTCTCGCCGAGCTCACCGCCGAAGCGCTCGCCCGCCCCAAGCGGACCTGGAACGACTACTCCGCGGAGCTCTGGGAGGCCCTCGTGCCCTCGGTGCCGGCTGCGGACGAGGAGGACGCCCGTGCGTGAATCGACCGCTCTCGAGCGCCTGACGCTGCTGCTCGAGACCCTCGAGCCCACCGCCGTCCCCGCCCGCGAGGTGCCGGTGCTGGTGCGCCAGGTGTCCGACGCCGTGGGGCAGCCGACCTTCGAGCACACCTGGCTCCTGCTGGCGGTCCTCACGGCGGAGCTGCCGGTGCGGGACCAGGTCGTCGACGCCCGCCGCACCGCCCGCCTGGACGGAGTGCCCGCCCTGTTGGAGTCGCTGCTGCGGCCGACCCCGGCCTCGCGCGTGCTCGACGCCGTCCGGGCGCCCGGCTCCGTCGTGATCGCCCGCCACGCCGTCCTCGTCGACGTCCACCACACGGCTCGAACGGGGCTCGCCACCGGCATCCAGCGCGTGGTACGGAACACCATCGTCGAGTGGAACAGCCGGCACGAGGTCGTCCTCCTCGTGTGGGACGACGCGATGTCCGGCTTCCGCGAGGTGGGCAACGATCTGCGGACGAACGCGCTGTTCGGATCCGTCCCCGATGCGCGGCTCGATCCGCACGCGCCGGTCGTCGTGCCCTGGCAGTCGCTCTACGTCCTGCCCGAGCTCGCGATCGAGGATGCGCGGAGCGCCAGGCTCGCTGCGTTCACGGAGTTCAGCGGGAACGCCACCACGATGATCGGGCACGACTGCGTCCCGCTGACGACGGCGGAGACGGCGCACGGCGGCATCAGCGGTCAGTTCCCCCGGACCCTGGTCGCCGTCTCCCACATGGACCGCGTGGCCACGGTGTCCTCCGCGTCCGAGACGGAATTCCGCGGCTGGCGGGGCATGCTCGAGGGCGACCGGGGCCCGGAGATCGACGCGGTCCCCTTGCCCGCGTCCGCGGGGGGCAGCGAGACGGCGGATCGGGAGAGCACCCGTGTCCGGCTGGGGGCCGCTCCCGGCCAGCCCCTCGTCGTCTGCATCGGCAGCCACGAGCCGCGCAAGAACCACCTGGCCGTCCTGCACGCCGCCGAGCTCGCCTGGCGCTCGGGTGTCGACTTCGCCCTCGCGTTCATCGGCGGCAACGCGTGGAACAGCGAGGAGTTCCAGGGCCGGATGCGGGCACTGCAGGACGAGGGCCGCACGGTCGACTCCTTCTCCGCGATCACCGACGAGCTGCTCTGGAGCGCCTACCGCAGTGCGCGCTGCACGATCTTCCCGTCCCTGAACGAGGGCTTCGGGCTGCCGGTTGCCGAATCCCTGGCCGTCGGCACGCCCGTCATCACCTCGGACTTCGGCAGCATGCGGGACATCGCCGCGCAGGGTGGGGCCCTGCTCGTCGACCCGCGCGACGACCACTCGATCCGCGACGCGATGATCTCGCTCGTCGCCGACGACGAGGTGCACGCGCGCCTCTCGGCCCAGGCCCGCGATCGGACGAACCGAACCTGGACCGAGTACGCCGACGACCTGTGGAGCTACGTCACGGCCGTCGCGCCCTCGGGGGTCTCGGTCCTCTAGACGGCTCGGAGGCGTCCCTTCCCGCGGAGGGGCGCCTCAGACGTCCGCGAGGCCGCGCGCGGCGCGCACCAGAGCGTCCGCGGCGTCGGTCCATGGCCGGATGTCGCCGGGGTCGATCCGGCGGGGAGCGACGAGGGCGGACTCCAGCGCCTCGCGCAGGGCCTCCTCGTCGCCGGGGGGCACGAACCGAGCGGACGACTCGTGTCCTCGGAGCGCGTCCCGGATGCCGGGCACGTCGGAGACCACGACGGGCGTGCCCGAGGCCACCGCCTCGAGGGCGGGGAGGCCGAAGCCCTCGTGCAGGGACACGAGGGCGAGCGCGGCGGCACCGGTCATCAGGGCGGGCATCTCGGAGTCCTCGACGAACACGGGGGAGAGGCGGACGTCCGCACCCGCCCTCCCCGCCTGCTCGACGGCGGTGCGCACGTCCTCGTCGTCCCAGGAGGTCGCTCCGACGAGAAGCAGCACCGCGTCCTCGGGGCGGTCGGCTGCGCTGAAGGCGCGCACGAGCGCGGCGATGTTCTTGCGGGGCTCCAGGGCGCCGACGAAGAGGACGTAGGGGCGGGGACCGATCCCGACCCGGGTGCGCACGGCCGCCACCTCCTCGTCTCCGCGGGGCCGGAAGACGGACGCGTCCACGGTCGTCGGCAGCACGACGATCTTCCCGGGGTCCACCTCGAGGTGCTCGACGATCTCGGCGGCGGCCGACGGGGTGCCCGTGGCGACGAGATCGGAGCGGGCGAGCCATCCGGGCATCCTCGAGGCGAGGAGGGCGCGGCGCGCGGCGGGCACGAGCTGAGGGGCGACCGCGAAGCACGCGTCGTGGACGAAGGTGATCGAGCGGGAGCGGCGGGTGAGCGCCCAGTTGCGGTAGTTGGGGAAGAAGTGGACCCCGCGGCCGGTGATCAGGTCCAGCGGGACCGAGATCCGCGTGAGGAGACCGACCAGCCGCCGGGGCAGCGGGATCGCCCGGATCCGGAACGGCAGGCCGAAGCGCCCGACAGCACGCGTCTCGGACGCCGGCACGAAGAGCACGACCTCGACCTCGCCCCGGTCGTGCGGCTGGACGAGGGCCCGGAGGGTCTCGAGGAGGACGTGGCCCACCCCTGTCAGCCGCTCGGACGCCAGCGGACTCGCGTCGACGAGCAGCCGGACGCGCTCACCCGTCACGCCAGGGTGACGCCGTCGACCGTCGCGGAGGCTCCGACGTCGACGAGGCCGACCCGCTTGGTGGTGCGCTCGACGGTGAAGCGGGCTCCGACCGGGACCCGGGTGAACTCGCCGCCCTCGAGAGTGGACGCGGACGCGTGCACGGCGTAGGTGCCTCCGCCGAAGTGCGTGTCCGGGAGATGGAAGACGACCGTGGTCTCGCGGGTGAGCGGCGGGTGCTCGAAGCCCAGGCGCATCGTGTTAGTGCCGAAGACGACCTGTCCGAGCGGGGTGTCGACGCCCATCCCGAGGAACCAGTGCTCGAGCGGGACGGTGGTCAGCGGCCTCAGGGTCACCCGGACCTCGAGGTCCTCGCCGGGCCGCAGGATGCGGTTGCCCTCCTCCAGCGTGCCGCCGTCCAGCTCGACGGCGACGATCTCGGCGGGCTGGACCTGCTCGGGTTCCTCGCCCGACTCCTCGGCCTCGGCGACGGCCTCGGCCGTCTCGCGCTCGACGCGCTCCTGACGGGAGGACTCGAATCCGTTGCGCAGGACTTCGAGGCCGCGCGACGTCTCGCCGTCGTAGATGATGTTCCCGTGATCGAGCACGACGGTGCGGTCGCAGAGCTCGCCCACCTGCTCGAGCGAGTGGGTGACCAGCACGATGGTCTTCCCCGCGCGCTGGAAGGCGCGGATGCGGTCCATGCACTTGCGCTGGAAGGGCTCGTCGCCGACGGCAAGGACCTCGTCGACGAGGAGGAGGTCCGGGTCGGTGTGGATGGCGATCGCGAACGCGAGGCGCACGTACATGCCCGAGGAGTAGAACTTCACCTGCGTGTCGATGAAGTCGGCGATCTCGGAGAAGTCGACGATCGAGTCGAACTTGTCCTCCAGTTCCTTGCGGGAGAGGCCGAGGATGGCGCCGTTGAGGAAGACGTTTTCGCGGCCGGTCAGGTCGGGGTGGAAGCCCGCGCCGAGCTCGAGCAGCGCGGCCAGCCGGCCCCGTCGCTCGACCGTGCCGGTGGTGGGCTGGATGATCCCGCCGATGAGCTTGAGCAGCGTGCTCTTGCCGGAGCCGTTCGCGCCGATCAGGCCGACGGTGGAGCCGAGCGGGATGTCGAGATCGATGTCCCGCAGCGCCCAGAAGTCGTCGCGGTGCTGCTTCCCGCGCCCGAAGTTGACCACGCGCTCCTTAAGGCTCTTGTCCTTGCGGATCACGAAGCGCTTCGAGGCGTTCTGCACGCGGATGATCGTCGGCATCTGCGCCGCGTCGGGAAGGGCGACCTCTGTCTCGAGTGTCATGCGATCAGATCTCCTGGGCGAAGTTGCCCTCGAGGCGGCGGAAGATGCGGTGGGCGATCCACACCAGCACCACCCCGACCAGGAAGACGATGAGAAGGTGCAGCGCCATGTCGGCGGGCCAGGGCTGGCCGGCGACCGACCGGAAGGATCCGTCGGCCTGCTCGACCTGGGTCTCGCGCGAGCCTGGTCCCCAGATGCCGCGCTGGAAGGCGAGCATGGCGTTGGTCATGGGATTGAGCAGGTAGATCTGCTCGAGCCAGTTCGGGACGGTCTCCACCACGAACGACCACGCATAGGTGATGGGGGAGAGCCAGAAGAAGATCAGCAGGCCGACCTCGACCAGGAACTGGATGTCGCGCAGGTAGACGTTGAGGGCCGAGAGTGCGAGAGCGAGGGCGAGACCGTAGACGAGCGTCACGGCGAGCGCCGGGAGGATGAAGAGGAGCTGCCAGCTGACGTTGAGCGCGCCGAGCGCGACCGCGCCGACGATCAGGACGAGGAACTGCACGGCGAAGTTGAACAGCGCGGCGCCGATGGTGGCGACCGGGAAGATCTCGCGCGGCAGGTAGACCTTCTTGATCAGGCCCGCGTTGGCGAGGATCGAGGTCGTCCCCGTGGCGACGATCTCGCTGAAGAGGTTCCAGAGCGTCAGCCCGCAGAAGACGAAGATCGCGAACACGGGGATGCCGCGCGCCGCCCCGAGGAACTGGCCGATCGCGACGTAGTAGATCATCAGCATCACGAGCGGGCGGATCAGCGTCCACACGAAGCCGAGGCTGGAGTCCTTGTACCGGGCCTTCAGCTCGCGGTTGACCAGCAGCCGGAGGAGCTCGCGGTGCTTGAAGATGTCGATCAGGGCCGAGACGAACCCGCTCTTGCGGCCCTCGCCGGGCTGCGTCCCGCTCTGGTGGAACGGCTCCCGCGCGATCGCGTCGACGCGGTCGGCCGCGCGCGTGATCGTCGATTTCCTGCTGCTCATCGGTCTCCCAGCCATAGCACTGCCGTGGCGGCAGCCAGATCATTGTACGTACCCGCTCCCGCGCCCCGGCGGTGCGGCGCGGAGCGGGCGTCGCGGGTCAGCGTGAGCGCGCCAGCTCGAGGTCGTTCTCGACCATGCGGGCGACGATCTCCTCGAAGCCGACGGTCGGCGCCCAGCCGAGCACTTCGCGGGCCCGGGAGGCGTCCCCGCGCATCTCGGGGGCGTCCACGGGGCGCGCGAACCGCGGGTCGATCGTGACCCGCTGCTCCCAGTCGTCGATGCCGGCCGCGGTGAAGGCGGCACGGACGAAGTCGCGGACCGAGTGCGCGACTCCGGTCGCCACGACGTAGTCGCCCGCCTCCTCGGCGCGCGAGGCGCGCACGAGGGCGTCCACGTAATCGGGAGCCCAGCCCCAGTCGCGGCGCGCGTCGAGATTGCCGAGCGAGAGCTCCGACTCGGCGCCCGTCGCGATCGCCGCGACTCCGGCGGTGATCTTGCGGGTGACGAAGCCGAGCGGCCGACGCGGCGACTCGTGGTTGTACAGGATGCCGGACGAGGCGTGGAGCCCTCGGCCGCGGTAGACCGCGACGAGGTGGTGCGCGAACGCCTTCGCGGCTCCGTAGGGCGAGACCGGGCGGATCGGGGTCCGCTCGGTCTGCGGGTTCTCGGTCGCGGCCCCGAAGATCTCGGAAGAGGAGGCCTGGACGAAGCGGATCTCGCGGCCCGCCGACTCCTGGAGCGCCAGCGAGGCCTCCAGGAGCGCGGCGACCGCGGTGCCGGTCACCTCCGCCGTGAGCACGGGCTCCTTCCACGAGAGCGCGACGGAGGAGAGGCCGGCGAGGTGGAAGACCGTGTCCGGCTGCGCCTCCGCGACGATACGGCCGAGGCCGGAGGCGTCGCGGAGATCGCCCTCGAAGGCGCGGACGGCGGCGGGAAGAGCGGCATCGTCGGTCCCGCGCACGAGCGCGGAGACCTCCCAGCCGTCGGCGAGCAGGCGCTCGACGAGGTAGCCCCCGTCCTGACCGCTCGCTCCGGTGACGAGAGCGGCAGGCATGACTACTTGATCAGCGCGGACTGCTCGGCGAGGTCGTTCTCGACCATCATCGCCACGAGCTCGGGGAACGAGACCTTCGGCTCCCAGCCGAGGACGTCGCGCGCCTTCGCCGGGTCGCCGATCAGCAGGTCCACCTCGGCGGGACGCATGAACGCGGGGTTCTGGGTCACGTACGGGGTCCAGTCCTCGATGCCGACGTGGTTGAAGGCGATGTCGAGGTACTCGCGGATCTCGTGGGTCTCGCCGGTCGCGACCACGTAGTCGTCGCCCTCGGGCTGCTGCAGCATGCGCCACATCGCGTCGACGTAGTCGCCGGCGAAGCCCCAGTCGCGCTTCGCGTCGAGGTTGCCGAGCTCCAGCGTCTCCTGGAGGCCGAGCTTGATGCGGGCGACCGCGAGGCTGATCTTGCGGGTGACGAACTCCGGGCCGCGGCGGGGCGACTCGTGGTTGAAGAGGATGCCGGAGGAGGCGTGCATGCCGTACGACTCGCGGTAGTTGATGGTCATGTAGTGGCCGAAGACCTTGGCCACTCCGTAGGGCGAGCGCGGCCAGAGCAGCGTCTCCTCGCTCTGCGGGACCTGCTGGACCTTGCCGAACATCTCGGAGGAGGAGGCCTGGTAGAACTTCACGCGCGACATGTCGGAGCCGGCGTAGAGGCGGGTCGCCTCGAGGATGTTGAGGACGCCCTTGCCGGTCACGTCGGTGGTGAGCGACGCGTTCTCCCACGAGTAGGCGACGAACGAGATCGCACCGAGGTTGTAGACCTCGTCGGGCTGGGCGGCGGCGAGCACGCGCACCAGGCTCGACACGTCGGTCAGGTCGCCGGTGAGCAGGGTCACCTCGGGCACGGTGCGGCGGACCAGCTCGTACTTGGGGTTGTTCTGCCCGCGGACGAGCCCGAAGACCTCGTAGCCCTTCGAGAGGAGGAGCTCGGCGAGGTAGAGGCCGTCCTGGCCGGTGATTCCGGTGATCAAAGCGCGGGGCACGTGGTGGTCCAATTCGTCGGGGTCGATGACAGCGGGACACATACTACCCACGGGCACGGCAGGGCGCCGGGAGCGGTGCGGCCCGCCGGTATCCTGGCCGGGCTTCGGACCGATTGGACGCCATGCCGGAACTCCGCCCCGTCACGCTCGCCGTGCTCACCGTCGACCCGGGCGGGATGGGCGGCGGCGAGACCTACGCGCGCGCGCTCACGCGCCTCCTGGCGCCGCGGCCGGGGGAGGAGGGGCCCGCCGTGCAGGTGCTCGTACCCGAGAACGCGCGCGGCTTCAGCGAGGGCGTGCCCGAGGTCGTGGCCGAGGGGGTCGTCAGCGGGGCGGGCCACCGCCGCCGGGCCGTGGGGATGCTCCAGGCGCTCCTGCGCACGCCGCGGCTGCGTCGGCGCCTCGGCCGGGACGCGGTGCTCTACTTCCCGTTCACGGTCCCGCTCCCGTGGCCGTCGCGGCGGCAGGGGCACGTGCAGATGCTGTTCGACCTGCAGCACCGCGACCTCCCGCACCTCTTCCCCCGCGTCGAGCGCGTCTTCCGCCGGCTCGCCTACGAGGCGACCGCTCGCCGCGCCGACGCGGTCATCACCATCAGCGCCTTCACCAAGGGGCGGATCGTCGAGCTGCTGGGCATCCCGGAGGAGCAGATCCACGTGTCGCATCTCGGCGTGGACACCCGGCGCTTCGTCGCGAATCTGGGCACACGCGAGGACTTCGTCTTCTATCCGGCGCGCGCCTGGCCGCACAAGAACCACGCCCGCCTGTTCGAGGCGGTGCGCCTGCTTCGGGAGGAGGGGCACGCCCTCCGCCTCGTGCTGACAGGAGGGGATCTGGACCGCCTCGGCCCGCTGCCGGACTTCGTCGAGTGGCGCGGCCACGTCACTCCGGAGGAGCTCGCCGACCTCTATCGCCGAGCCGCGGTGCTGGCGTTCCCGAGCCTCTACGAGGGCTTCGGCCTCCCGCCGATCGAGGCGATGGCGTCGGGATGCCCGGTCGCCGCCTCCGACGCGGGCTCGCTCCCGGAGATCTGCGGGGACGCCGCGGTCTACGTCGATCCGCTCGAGCCGCGCTCGATCGCGGACGGGATCCTCGAGGCGATCGAGCGGACCGGCGAGCTCGGCCCGCTCGGCGTCGAGCGTGCCCGGTCCTTCAGCTGGGAGCGCTGCCGGGAGGAGCACCTCGCCGTGCTCCGCCAGGTGGCGCGGCGGCGCGGGCGCTGAGGAGTCCGGTCAGTCCCGCGGGTGCAGGAGCCGGCGCCAGCTCAGTCCCTGGGCCGCGCGCATCGCGCAGAGCACCACGAGCAGCCAGCCGGCGTCGAGCAGGATCGAGCTCTCGGCCAGCGCGGTGACCATCAGCACGGTCAGCACCAGCACCGGCCAGACGTGCACGACCGCCATGCGCTCGGAGGCGATCAGCCAGGAGCGCCAGAGCGCGAGGCCGATCAGCACGACGAAGAGGACCACCCCGACCGCGCCGACCTGCAGGGCCACGTCGAAGAGCGCGTTGAGGCTCGACGAGTGCGGGCGGCCCGAGAGGTAGTCGATGGCGGTGAAGGGGTAGAGGTCGGGCCGCCAGTAGCCCACCCAGCCCCAGCCGACGATCGGAGCGAGGTCCGTGAAGCGCCAGACCTGCTGCCAGAGCCGCAGCCGGAACTCGAACTCGCTGCCCGCGTTCAGCAGCTCGATCACCCGGTAGCGCAGGAGCCACACGGTGAGGGAGGCCGCGGCGGCGACGCCGAGCACCGCGAACTGCCGCCGACGGCGGTGGGTGCCGTCGCCGTGGCGCACCCAGCGCAGAGCGAGGGCGACGACGACGGCCACGGCGAGCACGCCCGCGCTCACGGCGGAGCGCGTGAAGAGGAGGGTGACCGCGGCGAGGGCGATCGAGGCGACGGCCGGCCCGCGGGCGACGGAGCGGGTCATCAGCTCCACCGAGAACGTCACGATCGCCAGCAGGCAGACCAGCCCGAGCTGGTTGCGCGTGCCGACGAGTCCCTGGATCGGCCCGCCGACCGCGAGCAGGCCCTCCACGCCGAGGAAGCGCAGCGGCTGGTCGATCAGCACCCCCGAGAGCACCTCCACGGCCAGCGAGGCGATCAGCACGACCCGCAGCACGTCGCCGACCGAGCGGATGATCTGGATGATGTCGCGCGTGAGGCCGATCGCGATCGCCAGGAACGCCAGGGCGAACTGGTAGACGACGCTCGAGACCGTGGCCCAGGTGTAGTCGCTCCACAGCACGCTGAGCGCGATCCAGCCGAGGAACACCAGGATGCTCGTGGGCAGCAGGCCCTCCCAGTCGAGCCGCCCGCGCCGCAGGACGAGCATGACCGCGGCGAGGGCGGTGAGCGTGGCGACGGCGGCGATGTAGCCGGGCCAGCCGAGGAGTCCGCGGACCGCCGGAGCGCAGAGGACGGTGACGAGAGTGGTCTGCGCGAGGGCCGCCGCGAACTGCGGGGACGCCGTCGCGTCGGCGACGGAGGCGGGGAGCGAGGGGCGGCGGGGCCTCATCGCCTCGGGGAGGCGTCGGCGAGGGGGAGCGGGGTCGCGGCGAGGACCTCGGGCGTCTCGCTCGCCGGCCGCTTGGTCTGCACTGCGAAGAGGACGAGGAGCAGCCAGCCTCCCTCGATGAGGATCCGGCTCTCGAACAGCGACTGCGCCAGGAGGGCGACCACGATCAGCAGCGGAGCGAGGCTGACGGCCGTGTAGGGGAGGGTCGAGGTCGCGTCGCGCCGCGGGCGGTCGACCGCGCGGAACCAGGAGCGCCACAGCGTCGAGACGGCGAGCGCCGCGAAGAGGACGAGGCCGACCGCTCCCAGCTGGAGGGCGACGTCGAGCCAGGCGTCGTGGGCCTGCAGGTAGAGCACGCCCTTGCGCTCGGCGAGAGTGTCGAACGGGGCGGCCCAGGGAGCCCAGTAGCTGACCCAGCCCCAGCCGAGGACCGGACGCTGCAGCGTGAGCGCGATCACCGAGTCCCAGATGCCGAGGCGGCCCGTGGCGTCCTCGCTCTTGCCGAGCAGGCCGAGGAGGGCGCCCCAGCCCGCGGCGCCTCCGGCGACGGCCGCCACCGCCAGCCCCGCGGCGGTCAGGTAGACGGGACGCCGGCGGGACTCGCCCCTCCGGCGAGCCCAGAGCGCGAACGCGGCCGCGAGGACGACGGCGACGAGGCAGAGCAGGACGGTCGCCGAGCGGGTGAGCAGGAGGGTCGCGACGAACAGGGCGACCCAGACCGCTCCCCACCGGCGCCGGATCGAGTGGGCCGCCAGCTCGATCGCGATCACGATCAGGCCGAGCAGGGCGAGGAAGCCGAGGAGGTTGCGGTTGCCGACGATCCCCTGGACGGGCTCGCCGGTGAAGAGGGCGGCCTGCGACCAGTAGAAGGCGTCGGGCGTCGGTCCGTCGGCGGGAGGCTCGACGCCGAACGGCAGGACGGGCTGCCGCACGACGACCGCGACCACGAGCTCGAAGAGGAGCGACAGGCCGACGGAGAGGCGCAGGGCCCGTCCGAGAGCCGTGAGCAGCTCCCGGCTGCTCAGCGTGACGGCGAGGACGACGCCGCCGAGCGTCGTCGCGAGCTGCGCCGTGACTCCGATCGCGCTCGCTCCCGGATAGGCGGACCACAGCAGCGAGAGCACCGCGAGCCCGAGGAAGAGGACCAGCGACTTCGGCGTGCGGGCCCAGCGCAGGCGGGGGCGGGCGCGGACGAGCACGGCGATCGAGGCGCCCAGGAGCACCGCGACGACGACGCCCCAGCCCCACCATCCGGCGAGGTTCCGCAGCGACTGGCCGGCCAGCAGCACGGCCAGCACCGCCACCGCGAGCGCTCGGGGAGCGGCGGGGGCGGCGCGTCGGATCATGGCGACCAGTCTAGGGAGCGGGGGCGGCGCGGCGGCGTGCCGGGCGCGCCGCCGCACCCTCCCCGGCCGGGGAGGCTCAGACGAACGCAGCGGTGCCGGTGATCGAGCGGCCGACGATCAGCGTGTTCATCTCGCGGGTGCCCTCGTAGGAGTAGAGGGCCTCCGCGTCGGCGAAGAAGCGGGCGACGCCGTAGTCGAGGACGATGCCGTTGCCGCCCATCACCTCGCGGCACCAGGCGACGGTCTCGCGCATCCGGGCCGTCGCGTAGGCCTTCGCGAGGGCGGAGTGCTCGTCGCGCTGCTCGCCTGCGTCGAGCATCTCGGACACGCGGGTCGCCAGGGCGATGCTGGCCGTGATGTTGCCGATGCTCTTGACCAGGAGGTCCTGCACCAGCTGGTGCCCGACGAGCGGCTTGCCGAACTGCACGCGCTCCTTCGCGTAGCGCAGCGCCGCGTCGTAGGCGCCGATCGCGACGCCGATGGCCTGCCAGGCGACTTCGGCACGGGTGAGCCGGAGCACCTTCGCGGTGTCGCGGAACGAGTTCGCGCCCTGCAGGCGCAGCGACTCCGGGACGCGGACGCCCTCGAGCACGATGTCGGCGTTCTGCACCGTGCGCAGGCTCTGCTTGCGCGCGATGGCGGTGGCGCGGTAGCCCGGCGTCGAGGTGGGGACGAGGAAGCCCTTCACCTGGCCGTCCTCCGCGTCCTTCGCCCAGATCACGGTCACGTCGCTGAAGGTCGCGTTGCCGATCCAGCGCTTCTCGCCGTCGAGGATCCAGTCGTCGCCGTCCCGGCGGGCGGTGGTGCGCAGGCCCTGGGCGGAGTCGGAGCCGGAGTGCGGCTCGGTGAGGCCGAAGGCGCCGACGACCTCGCCCGAGGCGAGCTTCGGCAGCCACTCGGCGCGCTGCTCCTCGGAGCCGGCGACGCCGACCGTGCCCATCACCAGGCCGTTCTGCACGCCGACGTAGGTCGCGATGCCAGCGTCCACCCGGCCCAGCTCGAGCGCCACCCAGCCGCGGAACACGGCGGAATTCTCGATCGCGCGGGTCTCGGGCCAGGAGAGGCCGATGACGCCGGTGGCGTGGATCCCGGGGATCAGCTGCCGCGGGAACTCCGCGCGCTCCCAGTACTCGTCGGCGATCGGCCGCACCTGCTCCTCGAGGAACGCGCGGACGCCGACCAGCAGCTCCTTCTCGGCGGGCGTGAGCGCCGCCTCGAACCCGTAGAAGTCGGCCCCCAGGGTCTCGAAGGTCGTGCTGTCCATGCTCTGTGCTCCCTCGCTCGTCGGATGCGGCACGGCGACCGCTCCGACGGCGACAGTGCTGCGACTCCCAGCGTACGAAGCGCGCCTGCGAGTGCCGCGTCCTCTGGCGGAGAGCACCAACAGGCGGGCCCTCCTCCCTGGCCCGCGTTGTGGATCCTGCTAGCGTCGCAGCGGAGCGGCCCCGGCGCGTCCGGCTGAGCGGCTCGGACCCACCCCTCGGACGGAAGGCCAGCGCTCCCGTGTTCATCCCGATCGGCAACACCCCCCGCGACTACGCCTGGGGCTCGCTCACCGGCATCTCGGAGGCCCTCGGCACCGCGCCCTCCGGCGCCCCCGAGGCCGAGCTCTGGCTCGGCGCGCACCCGGGCTCGCCCGCGCGCGTCCTCGACCCCGCCTCGGTCGGCGCCGGCACGCTCGCCGAGTGGATCGCCGAGCACCCCGAGGCGGCGCTCGCCGGAGTGGATCACCCCGAGGCGGCGCTCGCCGGAGTGGAGGGGTCGGTCGATCCGGTCTCGGGCGCTCCCCGTCTGCCGTTCCTGCTCAAGATCCTCGCGGCGGGCGGGCCGCTGTCGCTCCAGGCCCACCCCTCGTCCGAGCGGGCCCGGCGCCGGTTCGTCGAGGAGGAGGAGGCCGGCATCCCCCGCGACGCCGCCGATCGCAACTACAAGGACCCGTTCCACAAGCCCGAGCTGATCTACGCGCTCAGCGAGACCTTCGACGCGCTCTGCGGCTTCCGTGAGCCGGCGGACGCCCGGGCGCTGCTCGCCGAGCTGTCCGGGCGCGCCCCGGCGGAGGAGGCGGCCGCGATCGCGCGGTTCGCCCGGACGCTGGAGGGCGAGCCCTCGGAGGTCCTCCGCGGCGCCGTGTCGTGGCTGCTCGCCGACGGCGACCGCGCCGAGGTCGCCGCGCTGGTCTCCGCGGTCGTCGCGGCGTCCGCGGGCGACGACCGCCTCGAGACGACCACGGTCCGGGACCTGGCCGAGAGCTACCCGGGCGACCCCGGCATCGTGCTCTCGCTCCTGCTCAACCGCGTCCGCCTCGCCCGCGGCGAGGTGCTCTACCTGCCCGCCGGGAACATCCACGCCTACCTCGCGGGCACGGGCGTGGAGCTTATGGCCGCCTCCGACAACGTGCTGCGCGGGGGCCTCACGCCCAAGCACATCGACGTGCCCGAGCTGGTGAGCGTGCTCGAGTTCTCGCCGCTGCCCGTGCCCTACCTCCCGGCCGAGCAGGCCGGACCGGGCGTGCGCGTCTACCGTCCGGACGTCCCCGACTTCGTGCTCGCCGTCGTGGAGCCGGAGTCGGAGACGCCGGCCCGCGTCGCCCTGCACGGACCCGCCATCGCGATCGCGACCGAGGGCTCGTTCTCGCTCGAGGGCGCCGAGGGCTCGGTCCGCGTCGAGCGCGGCGGCAGTGTGTTCGTGACCCCGTCGGAGGGCGCTCTCGCCGTCACCGGACGGGGCAGGCTCTTCGTCGCGACGGTCTGATCCCTCCAGCGATACCGGTGCCGGCCGCTCAGGCGGCGAACGTGCGGCGGTAGGCCGCCGGCGTGGTCCGCAGGACGCGCGTGAAGTGGTGGCGCATCACCGCAGCCGTGCCGAAGCCGACCCGCGCGGCGACCGCCTCGAGGGTCAGCTCCGTCTCCTCCAGCAGCACCTGCGCCCGGAGGAGGCGCTGGCGGGTGAGCCAGGCGAGCGGAGTCGTGCCGAGGTCGGCCCGGAAGCGGCGCGCGAAGGTGCGGGGGCCATCAGGGCGCGACGGGCCAGCGCCTCGATCGAGAGGTCCTCGTCGAGGTGCTCCAGCATCCACTCGGTGACCTCGGCCAGCGAGTCCGCGCGCGCCTCGGGAACGGGGGTCCGCAGGTACTGCGCCTGCCCGCCGTGGCGCTGCGGGGGCACGACCATCCGCCGGGCGACGACGCTCGCCGCCGTCGCGCCCAGCTCCTCGCGCACCACCTGCAGCGCCGCGTCGATGCCGGCCGCGGTGCCCGCGCTCGTCACGATGCGCCCCTCCTGCACGTAGAGGACCTCGGGGTCCACCGTGACGGAGGGGAAGCGCCGGGCGAGCTCCGCGGCGTGCATCCAGTGCGTGGTCGCGCGCCGGCCGTCGAGCAGGCCCGCCTGCGCCAGGGTGAAGGCCCCGCTGCAGACGCTGAGGATCCACGCGCCGCGCTCGTGAGCCTCGCGGAGGAGGTCGAGGACCCGCTCGTCGGCGGGCCCGCGGCCGTGGGCGGGGACGGCGATCAGGTCCGCGTCCCGGGCCGCGTCGAGACCGTCGGCGATCAGCAGGTCGAATCCGAGGCTCGTCCGGACGCGGCCCGGATCGGGAGTGGCGATCCGGAAGTCGAGGGCGGGCCCTCCGTCAGCGCCGCGGTCGATCCCGAACACCTCGCAGACGACCCCGAACTCGAACGGCGCGAGGCCGGGCAGGGCGAGGAGGGCGACGGAGCGGAGCACGGCGGCAGGATATCGCGTCCCGTCGTCATCCGGCCTATCCACGCCGTCGATCCCCGCCGCTAGGGTGTCTTCCGGCGCGCGGAGTCGCGGGCCCGCACCGAGGAGGATCCACATGGCATGGCTGGTCACCGGGGGAGCCGGGTACATCGGGGCGCACGTGGTGCGCGCGTTCTCGGAGCAGGGCATCGACCCCGTCGTCCTCGACGACCTCTCCTCGGGGCACGCGTCGTTCGTGCCCGAGGGCGTCCCGTTCCACCAGGGCTCGATCCTCGACGAGGCCCTGCTCGACCGCGTGCTCGCCGAGCACGACATCGAGGGCGTCGTCCACGTCGCCGGGTTCAAGTACGCCGGAGTCTCGGTGCAGCGCCCCCTGCACACCTACGAGCAGAACGTCACCGGCACCATGCGCGTGCTGGCGGCGATGGAGCGCGCCGGGGTCTCCTCGATCGTCTTCTCCTCGAGCGCTGCCGTCTACGGCGCGGTCGACGTCGAGATCGTCACCGAGGACACCCCCAAGAGCCCGGAGTCGCCCTACGGCGAGTCGAAGCTGATCGGCGAGTGGCTGCTCGCGGACGCGGGGCGGGCGCACGGCGTCAGGCACGCCTCCCTGCGCTACTTCAACGTCGTCGGGTCCGGCTACCCGGACGTCTACGACACCAGCCCCCACAATCTCTTCCCCCTCGTCTTCGAGGCGCTGCTGGACGGCCGCACGCCCCGGATCAACGGCGACGACTACCCGACACCGGACGGCACCTGCGTCCGCGACTACATCCACGTCGCCGACCTGGCGCTCGCGCACGTCGCCGCGGCGCGCCGCCTGGCCGCCGGCGAGCCGATCGACCCGGTCTACAACCTGGGCAGCGGATCCGGGGCCTCCGTCGGGGAGATCATGCGCGCGATCGCCGACAGCACCGGCATCGCCTTCACGCCGGAGGTCGCCCCGCGGCGGCCGGGCGACCCGCCCCGCATCGTTGCCTCCGGCGCGACAGCGGCCCGCGACCTGGGCTGGGAGATGCGGCACACGGTCGCCGAGATGGTGGAGAGCGCCTGGCGCGCACGGAGCGCCGCGACCGCCTGATCGGATCTCACGTTCGCGACACGCCGGTGTGTCATGAACCCTCCACGGCGGGTTGAGGGTTTATGGTCCGCGACTTGACCTGAGCGAATGACACCGCTGTAATTACCTAGGCAGCGGCTCCGGGAGGAGCGGCCGCCGATCATCGGTTCGCAGGCGGGGTAGGAGACGGCATGACGCTTCCGGAACAGCACTCCGGAGTCCCCGAGGACTGGTTCGTCGATCCGGTCCGTCTGGGCGTGCCCGGGGTCCGACCCGGGATCGACACCGCGACCGAGGCGCCGGGGGGCGCGCTCTCCTGGCAGGTCGACTCGCTGTGCGCGCAGACCGATCCCGAGGCTTTCTTCCCCGAGAAGGGCGGCTCGACCCGCGACGCCAAGAAGATCTGCACCTCGTGCGAGGTCCGGGCCCAGTGCCTCGAGTACGCGCTCGAGAACGACGAGCGGTTCGGCATCTGGGGCGGCCTCTCCGAGCGCGAGCGCCGGAAGCTGCGCCGCCGGGCCTAGTGCCCTCCTCGCCGCGACCCGACCGACGGGGCGGCGAGCCGCAGGCGGGCGGCGCGGCGGCATCGCTTAGGGTGGTCCGCGATGTATCCACGAGTCACCGCCGTCCTCGTCGCGCGCAACGGCGCGGCCTATCTGGAACGAACCCTCGCGGCCCTGCGGGCGCAGACCCGTCAGCCCGACGCGACGGTGTTCGTCGACGGAGGCTCGAAGGACACGACCGACGAGCTCCTCGCGTCCTGGGGTCCGACGCAGCTCGTGCAGGTCGCCGAGCACCTCCCCTTCGGCCAGGCCGTGGCCCGCGCTGTCCGCGTGATGCAGCCGCCGGCCGGAGAGGACGAGTGGCTGTGGCTGCTCGCGCAGGACTCCGCCCCCGAGCCCGGCGCCCTCGCGGCGCTGCTGGGAGCCGTCGAGGTCGCCCCCTCTGTCGCGGTCGCCGGTCCCAAGATCATGGACTGGACGCGCTCCGGCTACATCCGCAGCTACGGCGAGTCGATCACCAAGCACGGCACGACCGTCCACCTCGTCGAGGACGAGCTCGACCAGGGCCAGCACGACTCCACGCCCGACGTCCTGGCCGTCGCCGCCGGCGGCATGCTCGTGCGCCACTCCCTCTGGGAGGAGCTCGGCGGCTTCGACCCCGGCCTGCCGGTCGTCGACGACGCGCTCGACTTCTCGATCCGCACCCGGCTCGCCGGGCACCGGGTCAGCCGCGTGCCGGACGCCCGCGTCACCACCGCCCGCATCGGGCTGCAGCGCCCCGACGGCCGCCGCATCGACAGCGGGGAGCGGCGCCGCGCGCGCCAGCACCGCACCGCGCAGCTGCACCGCCGGCTCGCCTACGCGCCCGTCGCGCTCCTCCTCCTGCACTGGCTCTCGCTCGTCCCCCTGGCTATCGGCCGCGCAGTCGTGCGCCTGCTGCGCAAGCAGCCCGGGCTGGTCGGAGGGGAGCTGCTGGCGGCCCTCGTCGTCGCCTTCGGGGGGACGAAGGTGCTGCGGGCCCGCACCGTTCTCCGCTCGTCGAAGAACGTGGGCTGGAAGGCCGTCGCGCCGCTGCGCATCCCGCTGGACGTGGTGCGGCAGCTGCGCTCGGTGCGCCACGACGCCGTGCGCGTGCAGGCCGGGCGGGACCGCCATCCGCTGCACTTCTTCCAGGGCGGGGGAGTGTGGGTCGTCCTCATCGCCGCGCTCGCCGGCCTGGTGGTCTACACGCCGCTCCTCGCTGCTCCCGCGCTCAGCGGCGGCGGTCTGCTGACGCTCTCGCCGACCGTCGGCGAGCTGTGGCGCAACGCGGCCTACGGCTGGCGCGACCTCGGCTCGGGGTTCATCGGCGCGGCGGACCCGTTCGCCGCCGTCCTCGCCGTGCTCGGCTCGCTGACCTTCTGGTCGCCCAGCTACTCGATGGTGCTGCTCTATCTCGTCGCGCTCCCCGCTGCCGCCCTCGGCGCCTGGCTGATGATCGCGCGGCTCACCCCGCGCGCGACCGCCCGCGCCGCCGGAGCCCTCGTCTACATCCTCGCTCCCGCCTTCTTCGCCGCGCAGGCCGACGGGCGCCCCGCCCCGCTGCTGGTGCACGTGCTGCTTCCCTGGCTCTTCTTCGCCGGGTTCGGCGCGTACCGCTCCTGGTCCGCCTCCGCGAGCGCCTCGATCCTGGCTGCGGCCGTCGTCGCGTGCGCGCCGGTGCTGGCCGTGCCGCTCCTGGTGATCTGGCTCGTCGTCGTCGCCACCTCGGGGCGGCGGATCGGCCGCTTCCTCGGCCTGCCGATCCCCGCGGCCGTCCTCCTCTTCCCGCTGGTGGTCGCCCGCGCACCGCGGGGCGACTGGCTCGGCGTCCTCGCGGATCCGGGCGTCCCGCTGCCCTCCGCTCAGTCGGACCTCGTCGCGCTGCTCGCCGGATTCCCGGCCGGTCTGCCCGACGGATGGCTCGCGTTCCTCGGCGGTCTGGGGATCGGCGCCTCCGCCGCCCCGCTGGTCACGGCCGTGCTCGTCGTGCCGCTGATCGTCGCGGCGCTGGCCGCCCTCCTCCTCCCGAACAACCTCTCGGCCCTCGGCGGCGTCGGCGTCGCGGCGGCGGGTCTCGTGACGGCCTCGCTCGCCCAGGGCGTGCAGGTCGCGACCACCGGCTCCGAGGCGGTCTCCGTCTGGAGCGGCACCGGTCTCAGCCTCTACTGGCTCGGCCTGGTGATCGGCGCGTCGCTCTCGCTCGCCGCCGTGCGCTCCGTGCGCGTGGTGCCGGCGCTCGTCGTCACGGCCGCGGCGGCAGCACTGGTCGGTCCGCTCGCGGTGGCCTTCCCGACCGGCGCCGGCACGTCGGTGTCGACCACGTCGGACCGCTCGCTCCCCGCCTACGTGGCGGCCGAGGCCCGGAACGACCCGCGGGTGGGCACGATCGTGCTCGTCCCGCAGGCGGACGGCGGCGTCCTCGCCCGGCTGGAGCGCGGAGCGGGCGCGACCCTCGACCAGCAGTCGACCCTCGCGAACACCGGCGCCGAGAGCACGGACGCGATCGACGAGCTGGCGGGCAACCTCGTCTCGCGGACGGGCTACGACGTCCCCTCCGCGCTCGAGAGCCTCGGCGTGCGCTTCGTCGTGCTGACCGAGCCGGCCGGCACCCAGGTCGGCGACGCGGCCGCCGCCGTGCGCGCGCGGGCGGCCGTCTCCCTCGACGGCAACGCGGCGTTCTCGGCCGTGGGCGACACCCGCTACGGGCTCCTCTGGACGGCCGTCGACACGGAGGGGACCCGCACCGAGGCCGCTCCGTCCGGCGTGGTCGGACCCTTCGGGATCGCCTACACGATCGCCCTCCTCCTCGTCTTCGTCGTCGCCCTCCTGCTGGCGGTGCCCACCGGGCTCTCCCTCGAGCGGGGCCGCTCCAGCGGCGCGGTCGCCGGGATCGACGACGAGCCGGGCGAGGCCACCGGCCAGTTCGACGACGGGAACGACGATGTCTGACCCCGCCGACCAGGAGAAGCAGATGCCCGAGTCCTCCGCCCGCCGCTCCCGCGCGGAGCGCCGCGCCGATCGCGCCGCGGCCTCGACGCCCGATCGCGCACCCTCGGCCGCCCGTCGGCGCCGGACGGCCCTGCGCGGTGCGGTGGGCGCGGCCGGAGTCGTGATCGCCGCGGCCGCCGTGGTCGTGCCCCAGCTCCTCCCGTCCCCCCTGGTCTCGAGCGCCGCGGAGGGCGTCGTCGTGACGCCCGTCGCGGCCGACAGCTCGCTGGTCTGCGGCGGCGATCTGATCGACGCCGGAGAGCCGGAGCAGCTGCGCGCCCTCGACGGCGCGGCGACCGCGGTCCGGCCCGAGGGCTCCACCTCGGACCCCACGGTCCTCGACGAGGACGACGTCGCCGCACCGGGCACCGGCATCACCGGTCTGAGCGTGCCCGCGGGCTCCGACCCCGCTCCCGGCGGAGCCACCGTCCAGGGCATCGGCACGGACACCCTCTCCGGACTGTCGGCCCGCGCCTGCGCCGAGCCCTCGGCCGACAGCTGGCTCGTGGCCGGCTCGACCGACGTCGGGCGCACCTCCGTGCTGATCCTGGCGAACCCGAGCGAGGTCGCCTCCACCGTCGACCTCACGCTCTTCTCCGAGACCGGCACCGTCCAGGCCACCGGCGCCACGGGCATCGTCGTTCCGGCCGGAGCGGTCCGCGCGCTCCCGCTCGCGGGGCTCGCCCCCGGGGTCGTCCAGCCCGTCGTGCACGTGACCGCCCGGGGCGGCGAGGTCGCCGCGAGCATGCAGAGCAGCGCCATCTCCGGCCTCACCCCGGAGGGCGTCGAGACCACCGGCCCCTCCGCCGGCCCGGACACGCTCGCCGTGATCGCCGGCTTCACCGTCACGTCGCCTCCGGCCGAGACCGCGAGCGACGACGGCAGCGGCGGCGCGGGCAGCCCCGTGCTGCGCATCCTCACCCCCGGCGACGCCGACAGCACGGTCTCGGTCGAGGTCACCAACGAGGACCCGAGCGGGTCGGGCGCCTCCACCCAGGTCGTCGTCCCCGCCGGCCTCGTCGGCGAGGTCCCGCTCACGGGCCTGGCGGACGGCTCCTACCGCATCGTCCTGCGGGCCGATCAGCCGATCGTCGCGGCGGGGCGGACGACCTCGACCGGCTCGGCCGGCACGGACTTCGCCTGGTTCGCCTCCGGCACCGCGACCACGACGCCCTTCGGCGTCGCCGGCACGGGCGAGGGCGACGCGCGACTGCACCTGGTCAACGGCAGCGACTCGACCGCCTCGGTCGAGATCGAGGCCCCGGGCGGCACCCGCACGCTCGAGCTCGGCCCGTTCGCGGCTCTCGCGACCCCGCTGGACGGCGACGGCGCGGTCGTCAGCAGCACCCAGCCGGTGCAGGCCTCGGTCTCGATCGCGCGCGACGGGCGGATCGCCTCGTACACGATCGTCCCGCCGGGACCGCTCTCCTCGCCGATCACGGTCTACTCGCACTGAGACGCGGGGCGGCGGCGCCTCGGCGGTGCCGGCGCCTCAGAGCTGCCGGCGCATCAGGGGTGCCGGTAGCGGTCCGGGGAGATGTCCCACGGATCGCGGCCGAGCAGCTCCGCGACGGCGCGGAACACGTAGCTCTCGATCAGCATGCGCTGGTGCCACTCGTCGCGGCGGTGCAGCTTCGCCAGGCGCTCGATCGGAACGCGGTAGAGCGTGATGCGGCGCGCGGCGTGGTCGACGCGCCACCGCGCGATGCCCGTGCCCTGCAGCCGGTCGGGGTCGACGTCGGGAGTCGCCGCGACGTCGACGCGGATGCCGGCGAGCTCCTCCGGCCAGGTGCCGCGGAGGTAGTCGAAGGCCGAGCCGATCGTCGCCTCGAAGAAGTCGGAGCGGGTCTGCAGCAGGGGGAGGTGCGGACCGGTGATCGGCCCTCGTGCGCCGCGGCCGTGCCGGTCGCGGGAGCCTCCGCGCGACCCGCTCGTCGGGCGAGCGGCGGAACGACGAGCACGGGGCATGGCTCCAGCCTATTGCTACTGTGGGCGGCGATGACCGGACGGCACTGCTCGCGGACGGGCTGCCGCGCGCAGGCCGTCGTCACGCTGACCTACGACTACCGCGACTCGCTGGTGGCGGTCGGGCCGCTGAGTCCTGCGCCGGATCCGCACGGCTACGACCTCTGCGCCGAGCACGACCGGCGGCTCCTCGTCCCGCGTGGCTGGGAGACCGTCCGCTACGGCGCGGGGCCCGCCTAAGCCGCTGCCGCGCGCGTCAGGGCCGCTCGGGGAAGCCGCGCGGCGTGCTCGAGAGCACGGGGGCCAGCCGCTCGAGGCGCTGGTCGGACAGGAGCAGGGCGCGCTCCTCCCGCGCCCGGCGGAGTGCGGCCACGGCGAGGAGGAAGTCCTCCGCGGGCGAGGCGGGCAGCGGGGAGACGTGGACCGCGGTCTCGTCGGCCAGCGCGGCGGCGAGCTGCGAGCGCGAGGGCTCCGTCATGCCGTGGCGCTGACGGAGGAACTGCGCCAGTCGGCGCGCCAGTGCGTCGGGGAGGCGCGCGGTGTCCGCCGTGACGGCCCAGCCCCGCAGCGGCTCCGGGATCTCGACGACCAGCGGCTCCGCGCGGGGAACGCGCTCGAGCTGGCTGTGCGTGCCCGCGAGGACGTCGCCGAGACGGCGCGATCGGCGCGAGAGGAGGCCGACGACCGCGGCGAGCCCGCCGAAGGTCATCAGGATCTCGAGGACGCCGGTGAGGCCGCGCACGAGGGCGTGCCGGAAGCCGATGGAACCGCCGTCGTCGCGGACGACGCGAGCGCCGACGGTGAGCTTCCCGAGCGAGCGGCCGCGACTGGCCGTCTCGACGGTGACCGGCACGATCACCACGGCGATGACGAGGGCCGCGATCGCCACGGCGGCCGAGGCGGCGGGGTCCAGGCCGCCGTCCCCGGAGAGGGAGGAGACCAGCAGGAACAGGCCCAGCGCGAGCAGGAGCTCCGCGATCAGGTCGATGATCGCGCCGACCGCGCGGAGCACGAACGAGGTGACGGGCACCTCGAGCGCGATCGCCTCGCCGGTGACCAGGTCGGCGTCGTCGAACTCGGTGCGCTGCTCCTCCACGGTGCTCCTCCCGGATGCTCGGCCTCGGCGGCGTGCCTGGCTATCCTGTCAGGAGATGGACATCGACGCTCTCTCGGCCGCCCGCGCTGCGCAGTGGACCCGCCTCGACGAGCTCTCGCGCAGGCGCCGCCTGACCGGAGCCGAGGCGGATGAGCTGATCGAGCGCTACCAGGCGGCATCCGCGGACCTCGCCACGATCTCCTCCACCGCCGGATCGACAGCCGTCGGCACTCGGCTCGCCGTCTCGCTCTCGCGGGCTCGGGGACGCCTGACCGGCACGCGAGACGAGCCGCTCGCCGCGGTCTCCCGCTTCGTCGTCCTCTCGCTCCCGGCCGCTCTGCACCGGCTGCGCTGGCTGACGCTCGCCGTCGCCCTCGCGACCGCGGTGGTGGCGACGCTCTACGCGCTCTGGATCCTCGGCGACCCGCGCCTGCTCGCCGCGCTGGGCGACGACGAGGAGCTGCGGCGCTTCGCCCGAGGCGACTTCATCGACTACTACTCCGAGAACCCCGCCGCCTCGTTCGCCGGGCAGGTCTGGACCAACAACGCCTGGATCGCGGCGCAGTGCGTGGCCTTCGGGATCGTCGGCGTCTACGTGCCGTACATCCTGCTGCAGAACGCGCAGAACCTCGGCACGTCGATCGCGGTGATGTTCCATGTGGGGGAGGGCGACACGTTCTTCCTGTACATCGCGCCGCACGGACAGCTCGAGCTGACGGCCGTGTTCGTCGCCGCGGCCGCGGGCCTGCGGATCTTCTGGGCCTGGATCGCTCCCGGCGCGCGCACCCGCGGCCAGGCGCTCGCCGAGGACGCGCGGAGCCTGTTCACGGTGGCGATCGGCCTGGTCTTCGTGCTGCTCGTCTCGGGCGTGATCGAGGGGTTCGTCACTCCGGCACCCTGGCCCTGGTGGCTCAAGATCGGGATCGGGGCGCTCGCCCTCGGCGCGTTCCTCTTCTACATGATCGTCGTCGGCGGGCGCGCGGTGCGGGCGGGGGAGACGGGCGACCTCGACCGGTTCGAGGCCGGGTCGCGGAGCATCGCGGCCGGCTGAGCCGAGCCGGACGAGCGCGGCCGTCGGAGCGGGGCCGTCGATCAGCGCTCCCGGGACCGAGGACGGCCCCTCTCGCAGGTCAGAGCCGTCCGGCCGCCTTGAGCGCGAGGTAGCGGTCCGCGAGCGCCGGCGGGAGCGCGGAGGGGCTGCCGAGCACGACGTCCCCGCCGAGACGGCGGACGGCGGCCGAGAGCCGGTCGACGTCCGCGAGCGAGCGCTCCGCGGCGGCGGCGGAGTAGACCGCGGCCCGGTCGCTCCGGTCCTCCGCCATCCGCTGCAGCTCGGGGTTGAGCGCGCAGGCGACCACGACCGTGTGCACGCGGGTGAGCTGCGGGAGCACCGCGAGGAGCCCCTCCGCCGAGCCGACCGAGTCGAGCGCGGTGAGGAGCACCACCAGCGAGCGCTGGGAGGCCAGGGTGCGCACCTGCGCGGGCACCGCCGCCCAGTCGGTCTCGATGAGCTGGGGCTGCACGGGGGCGAGGGCGTCCACGACGCGGGTCAGCACCTCCGTGCCGGTGGCGCCGTGCACGCGGGCTCGCCGGGTGCGGTCGAACGCGAGCACGTCGACCCGGTCGCCGGCCGAGGCCGCGAGGGCCGCCAGGAGGAGCGACGCCTCGATCGCCGTGTCCAGGCGCGGCTCGTCCTCGATCCGTGCGGCGGACGTGCGGCCCGTGTCGAGCACGACGATCACGCGCCGGTCGCGCTCCGGGCGCCAGGTGCGGACGACCGGCTCCCGGCGCCGCGCGGTCGCCCGCCAGTCGAGCGAGCGGACGTCGTCGCCGCGGACGTACTCGCGCAGGCTGTCGAACTCGGTCCCCTGGCCGCGGATCATCACGCTGGTCCGCCCCTCCAGCTCACGCAGCCGCGCCAGGCGCGAGGGCAGGTGGCGGCGGGAGCGGAAGGCGGGCAGCACCCGGACGACGGCCGGCGCGGCCCGCGTCGCCTGGCGGCCGGCCATCCCGAGCGGCCCGCGGGAGCGGATGGTGACGTGGAGTGCCCGGCGCTCGCCGCGGCGGATCGGCTCCAGGACCGTGGTCACCGCGCGGCGCTCGCCCGGCGGCAGACGCAGGGGCGACCGGGTCTCGAGGGCACCGGCCGAGGGCTCCCAGGCGTCGCGGAGGACCCCCGTGATCCTCCTGCGGCCGGTGCTCGTGACCAGGAGGGTCGCCTCGGCCCTCTCGCCGAGCCGCACCCGGTCCGGCACCCGCCGCTCGAGCACCACGGCCCGGGGCGAGCCCGCGACCGCGACGTCGATCCCGACGAGGACCGCCCAGGCCAGGAGCCAGAGGCCGAGCACGGCGAAGGCGACCTCGGAGCGGCCGCCCAGGAGGACGACCGGCACCAGGCCGACGAGGAGGACGAGGACGCTGCGTCCGGTGAGGTGCACGGCTCAGACCGGGACGCGGACCTGCTGCAGGATCCCGCCCAGGACGGCCTCGGTGCGGACGCCCTCGAGCTCCGCCTCCGGCTCCAGCTGGATGCGGTGGCGCAGCACGGGCAGGACCATCGCCTGCACGTGGTCGGGGGTGATCGAGCCGTAGCCGTTGAGCCAGGCCCAGGCGCGGGACGCCGCGAGCAGGGCGGTCGAGCCGCGGGGGCTGGTGCCGAGCTTGACGCTCGGGCTCTCGCGGGTGGCGCGGGCGAGGTCGACGATGTAGCCGAGGACGTCGGGACCGGCTCCGACCCGCCGGGCCGAGGCCTGGGCGGCGCGCAGACGGGCGGCGTCGAGCACGGGTCGCACGCCCGCGGCGTCGAGGTCGCGCGGGTCGAAGCCCGCGGCGTGGCGCGAGAGCACCTCCACCTCGACGTCGCGCGGCGGGATGTCGAGCACGAGCTTGAGCAGGAACCGGTCCAGCTGGGCCTCCGGGAGCACGTAGGTCCCCTCGTACTCGACCGGGTTCTGGGTGGCGGCGACGAGGAACGGGTCCGGCAGAGGCAGGGTGCGCCCGTCGACGCTGACCTGGCGCTCCTCCATCGCCTCGAGGAGCGCGGCCTGGGTCTTCGGCGGCGTGCGGTTGATCTCGTCCGCCAGCAGGAGGTTCGTGAAGACCGGGCCCTCGCGGAAGGCGAAGCCGGAGGTGGAGGCGTCGTAGACGAGGGAGCCGGTGATGTCGCCGGGCATCAGGTCCGGCGTGAACTGCACCCGGCGGGTGTCGAGGCCGAGCGAGACGGACAGGGCGCGCACGAGCAGCGTCTTCGCGACTCCGGGGACGCCCTCGAGCAGGACGTGGCCGCCCGCGAGGAGGGCGATCAGGAGCCCGGAGACGGCGCCGTCCTGGCCGACGACCGCGCGGCCGACCTCCGAGCGGACCCGGTCGAGCTCGGCGCGCAGGTCGTCGTCGGAGACCGGCGCTCCGTCGCGGGCGGAGGGGGTGGTGTCGCTCATCGGGAGGGGCCTTCCGGTCGTCGGGCGGTCGTCGGGGAGAGGGCTGCGCGGAGCGCGCTCTCGAAGCGGAGGAGCTCGTCGGAGGCGGCGACGAGGGCGGCGTCGTCGCCCGGCAGGTCGTCGACGAGCAGACGGCGCAGCGCGGCCTGATCGCGGCCGAGGCGCTCGGCGGCGACGGCGACGATCTCGTCGACTCCGGTCGCCGGAGCGAGTCCCAGGAGCGCGGCCGTCCGCCGGAGGGTGCCGATGCGCAGTGCGTCGAGGGCGCGGGGCCGCAGGGCTCCGCGCGCGTAGAGCCGCGCGCGGCCGCGGGCCGTCTCGCTCGCATGCACGACGACCGGCAGCGGCTCGACCGCGAGCGGGCCGAGCCGGCGGCCGCGCCAGACGGCGGAGGCGACGAACACGGCCACCAGCAGCAGGAGAGCCGGAGTCACCCAGCCGGGGACGAGGTCGGCGGGTGCAGGGGTGGTGCTCGCCGAGTCGGCGGCTCCGGCGCGGTACCAGACCAGCCGGTCCTCACCGCCGAGCAGTCCGAGTGCGAGAGCGGCGCGGCCGTCCTGGCCGATGGTGCCGTTGCGGAGGAGGTCGGCGTCGCCGATCGCGGTGACGTCGGCGCCCTGCGGGAACCCGGTGCTCACGAGCAGGAAGCCGTCGTCGCCTGAGGGGAAGCAGCCGACCGCGTCGCCGTCGTCGAGGATCCGGTACGTGCTCCCTCCCGCGGGGAGCGTCCCGGCGCGCTCGGCCGCCGGGAGCGGGCACTCGGCGCGGAAGGGGCCGTCGCCGGCCGGGGAGCCGGCGAAGCGGACGTCCGGCAGCAGGGCGTCGAGCGCGGCTCCTCCCGGGGTCACCAGGACGAGCGAGGCCGAGGCGCGGGCGAGCCGGCGGTACTGGGCCTCGTCGAGGGCCACGTCCGGGTCGTCGACGAGCAGTGTCGCGTCCGGGGAGGAGGCGGCGAGAGCGGAGTCCAGGTCGTCGGCGCGGACGACCTCGACGCCCTGATCGCGCAGCACCTGGGCGAGCGCGCGGGCGCCGTCCGGGGTCGCGCTGTCGACGTCGAGGTCCGGGGCGGCCACCCGGGTCCCGGTCGCGACGGTGAGCAGCAGAGTGCCGACCGCGACGATCACGAGCAGGAGCACCCACACCCGTCCGCGGCGCAGCAGCGCGCCGAGGGTCGGGCTGGAGACCGTGTCGGCGCTCACCGGGGCGCCGCCAGGGCGTCCAGGACCGGCGAGGCCGCGGCGAGCTCGCGGTCCAGAGCCGCGACCCGCTCGTACTCGGCCGGGCCGCAGGGCTGCCCGAGGTAGCGCACGCGGTCGAAGTCGTCGGCCGTGCGGCGCAGCGCGGCGGCGGAGGAGGGGAAGGCCGCAGAGGCGCGCGACGCCAGGCCGAGCGCGGTCGTGCCGGGCGAGACCCGCAGGACGGTCCGCTCGTCGAGGGAGCGCACCAGGGCGCGGAAGCGCTCGACGAGCGCCTCGTCCCAGTCCCCGCGGGCGGCCGCGGCCTCGGCGAGCGAGCGGAGGGTCGCGGCCGAGCGGGTGTCGTCGTCGGCGAGCACCGCTCCCGTGACGGTGCTGCGGCGACCGGCGCGGGGCCGTCCCGCGATGACGAGCGCGGCGACCACGAGCGCCACCAGCACCAGCACGCCGATCACGGCGGCGATCGGCACCGGCGGGCCGTCGCCCTGCAGCGTGAGGGAGGCGAACCAGTCGCGCACCGCCTGCACCACCCGGTCGAAGAGGGTCGGCTCGGCCGCCCGGTAGCGCGGGTCGGCGAGCTCCTCGAGGAGGAGTCGGCGCGCCTGCTCCGCGTCGGGCTCGAGAGGGGCCGCGGCGAGGATCACGGGCGCTCCGGCACGGGGAAGGGATCGGGGGAGGGGCGGCCCGCCGCGCGCTCCTCGACGTGGCGCATCAGCACCAGGTCGAAGCCCTCGCGGCGCATCCGTCGGTCGAGGTAGACCAGGCCCGTCACGGCCGACTGGAGCACGGTGCCGACGGCGCCGATCACGAAGCCCACGGCGACGGAGGCGATCGTCACCACGAGCGAGGTGACGAGCTGCGCGTCCGGGTCGGTCGGGGCGATCAGGGCGCCGGCGATCGGGATGAGCAGGCTGAACGGCGTGGCCACGATCTGGCCGGCGACCTGGATGATCACGGTCATCAGCGCGAGCGCGCCGAAGGTGCGCCAGAAGCCGCCCGCCACCAGCCGCCAGGAGCGCGCCACCGCACGGCGCAGCGGCAGCCGCTCGACGACGATCAGGCTCGGAACCAGGGCGAGCTTCGTCGACAGCCAGACCCCCAGCGCGAGGGCGACCAGGCCGGAGCCGACGAGCACCAGGATCCCGCCGACGATCGCGCTCGACGTCCCGTCCATCGCTCCGATGACGAACAGCGGCACGGCGAGCGCCACGGCGAGGAGCACCAGGAGGAGGTAGCCGACGCCCTGCAGGACCGTCCAGCCGATCAGCGCCCAGAAGCGGCCCCGCAGCCGGGCGAGCAGCTGTCGGAAGGTCGCCCGCTCGCCGAGGACGCCGCGGGTGACCTCGAGCACGACCACGCCCTGCACGAGAGCGCCGCTGGCGAGCGAGACGGCGAGGGGGATGAGGGCGGCCAGGACCACGACCGCGAGGGAGCCCGCGCCGACGGCGTCGCGGTCGGCGGACTCCGCCTGTGCGATGCGCCCGACGGCGAGCACCGCGATCAGGCCGTAGACCGCCAGGGCGAGCACCGACCCGAGGCCCTGCACCAGCAGGGCGACGCCCAGGGTCGTGCGGGGGCTGCGGCGGAGGACCTGGAACGGGGCGCCGAGCAGGGTGCCGAAGCCGAGCGGGCGCAGCGGCACGAGACCGGGCTTGGGCGGGGGAGTCCAGCCGGGCGCGGGGCGACCGGGCGACCAGGGGCCGGCGCCGGAGGCGTGCGACCAGGAGCCCCCGGCGGGAGCGGGTGGTACGGGACCTGCGCTCGGCGGCGCGGGCGACCAGGAGCCCCCGGCGGGAGCGGGTGGTACGGGGCCTGCGCTCGGCGGCGCGGGCGACCAGGCCGGGGCGACGGGAGCGGGCAGCGGCCTGCGCCGGTCGCCGTCCTGCGCCGGGACGGCCGCGTCGTCCGGACGCCCTGCGGGCGGGGGCCACTGAGCTGCGTCGGTCATCCCCTCCATGCTGTCACAGGCGTGCGGGCGGGGTCCTCCCCCGAGCGGACCCCCTTCGCCCGCAGAGCCCGCTCCCCGCCCACGGAGAGGTGCGTCGGTTAGCCTGGGTCGGGTCACCGTGCGCGCCGTGGGCGGGCGCGACCCGAGACGAGGAAGAGCAGACCGATGAGCGCGCGCATTCTGGTGGTCGACGACGACGCCGCCCTGGCCGAGATGATCGGCATCGTCCTGCGCGCCGACGGGTACGACGTCTCCTTCTGCGCGGACGGCTCCGGTGCTCTCGAGGCCTTCCGGCGGGCCCGGCCGGACCTGGTCCTGCTCGACCTGATGCTGCCCGGGATCGACGGGATCGAAGTGTGCCGCGCGATCCGCGCCGAATCCGGTGTCCCCGTCATCATGCTGACGGCCAAGTCCGACACCTCCGACGTCGTGCAGGGCCTCGAGTCCGGCGCCGACGACTACATGGTCAAGCCGTTCGACCCCAAGGAGCTCGTCGCGCGGATCAGGACGCGCCTGCGTCCCGCCACCGCCGCCGCGAACGCGGTGCTGCAGGTCGGGGACCTGAGCCTCGACGTCGCCGGCCACGAGGTCCGCCGCGGCGAGACGCGCATCGGCCTGACCCCGCTCGAGTTCGACCTCCTCCTCGCCCTCGCCTCCAAGCCCCAGCAGGTCTTCACCCGCGAGATGCTGCTCGAGCAGGTCTGGGGCTACCACTACAAGGCCGACACCCGCCTCGTGAACGTGCACGTCCAGCGCCTGCGCGCCAAGGTCGAGAAGGACCCGGACGACCCCCGCATCGTGATGACCGTGCGCGGCGTCGGCTACCGCGCCGGCGCCGTCCTCCCGGGCTGACCGTGCCCCGCCTCGCCGCTCCCGACGTGCGCCGGTGGCCCCGCCGTGTGCTCGGGGTGTGGCGCACGTCGCTGCAGTTCCGCGCGGTCGCGATCACGGTCCTGCTCAGCGGCATCGCCATCGGCTCGACCGGCGTCTACCTCTCGTACAGCATCAGCGACAACCTGTTCCAGTCGCGGCTGACGCAGGTCACGGGCGACACGTCGCGCGCGACCCGGGCCGCGCAGGGCTACCTCGACGCCGCCACCGTCTCCACCCGCCAGGACATGGAGGAGGTGATGAGCTCGGTGCGCACCGCCGTCCGGGACGCCTCCTCCTCCGCGCTGATCGCCGTCGTGCGCTCGCCCGACCAGGAGGCGTCCTCGCTGGCGCCTCAGGACATCTACAACCGCGAGCTGCAGAACGGCGTGATCAGCGACGCGCTGCGCGAGCGGGTGCAGGCGGGCTCCGACGGGCAGTACTGGCAGTCGGTGACGCTCGACGCCTCCGGTCAGCAGCAGCCCGGCATCCTCGTCGGCTCGACCCTCGAGCTGCCGAGCTCGGCCGGGCGCTACGAGCTGTACATCGGCTACTCCCTCGCGGACGCGGAGCGCACGCTCCAGTTCGTGCAGCAGGTGCTCAACGTGGCGGGGATCCTGCTCATCCTGCTGATCGGAGCGGTCAGCTGGGTCGTCGTGCGGATCGTCGTCGCCCCGGTCCGGGTCGCGGCCGAGACGAGCCAGCGCCTCGCCGCCGGCGACTTCGACGTGCGGATCCCCGAGCGGGGCCAGGACGTGATCGCGACCCTCGCCCGGTCCTTCAACGGCATGGCCGACAGCCTGCAGGACCGGATCAGCGAGCTCGCGACGCTCAGCCAGGTCCAGCAGCGCTTCGTCTCGGACGTCTCGCACGAGCTCCGGACGCCGCTGACGACGATGAAGCTGGCCGGGGACGTGCTGTACGACCAGCGCGAGGACTTCGCCCCGGTCGCCGAGCGCACGGTCGAGCTGCTGCACAGCCAGATCGACCGCTTCGAGAGCCTCCTCGCCGACCTGCTCGAGATCTCCCGCCACGACGCGGGATCGGCCGAGCTCGAGCTCGAGCCGGTCAACCTGGTGAAGCTGGCCGGCGACGAGATCGAGGCGATGCGCGGGATCGCGGAGGCGAACGGCTCCCGGCTCACTCTCTCCGCCCCGGGCGGCTACTTCGACGCCGACCTCGATCCGCGCCGCATCCGCAGGATCGTCCGCAACCTGCTGGGCAACGCGATCGAGCACGGCGACGGCCGCGAGGTCGTCGTCACCGTCGACAGCAACGCCAGCGCGGTCGCCCTCGCCGTGCGCGACTACGGGCACGGCATGAGCAGCGAGGAGGTGGTGCGCGTCTTCGACCGCTTCTGGCGCGCCGATCCGTCCCGCCGCCGCACGCTCGGCGGCACCGGCCTCGGCCTCTCCATCGCGCAGGAGGACACCGCCCTGCACCACGGCTGGCTGCAGGTCTGGTCCGTGCCCGATCGCGGCGCCTGCTTCCGCCTGACCGTGCCCCGGCACCGCGGCGAGCGGATCGAGGCCTCGCCGCTCCCGCTGCCCCCGGTCGACGCGGGCGAGCAGGCCTACAGCGGCCCGATCGTCCTCCCTCCGCTGCAGGCTCCTCCGGTCGGGGCCGCGGGGGTGCTCCCGTGAGGCGCGGCATCCTCCGCGCCGCCGCGGCCGCCGCGCTGCTCGCGCTCGGGCTGGCCGGATGCGCCGGCATCCCGCGGGACGGCGACGTCGGAGTCGGACGGCCCGACACCGCGCCGCAGGACCTCCAGTACGACTTCCTCCCGTCGGGACCCGCCGTCGGTGCGTCGCAGCGCGACATCCTGACCGGCTTCATCGACGCCGCGTCGAGCCCGCAGAACAACTACAAGATCGCCCGCGAGTTCCTCTCCACCGGAGCCGACTGGACGCCGGGCGAGCACGTCACGGTCGACGAGGGCCAGCGCTCCGCCTCGCCGCAGTCGGGATCCACGCTCTCGCTGACGATCACGCCCGTCGCCGAGGTCGACGCGACCGGCGTCTACACCGACGTCGCCACCACGGCCGGCCTGACCCTCGACTACGGCTTCGTCCAGGAGAACGGCGAGTGGCGCATCAGCGCGCCGCCGAGCGGCGTGGTGATCGACCGCACCACCTTCGAGCAGGTCTTCTCGACGCACGCGCTCTACTTCTTCGACCCCGGATACCAGTACCTCGTGCCGGACCTGCGCTGGTTCGCCTCGCGCGCCGACAGCTCCACCAGCACCACGATCGTCACGGAGCTGCTGCGCGGCCCCACACCGTGGCTGCGGGACTCCGCCGCCGTCGTGTCGGCCTTCCCGACCGGCACGACGCTGGCGGCCGAGACCGTGCCGGTCGAGTCGCAGCGCGCCGTGGTGGACCTGAACCCGGCCGCTCTCGAGGCCGATCCGGCGCAGTGGCGGCTGATGGCGCTGCAGCTGAACCGGAGCCTCGCGAACGTCTCGAACGTCACCGGAGTCGCGCTCTCCGTCGAGCAGAACCCGATCGACGTCCCCTCCGAGGTCACCGGGCTGCCGACCTCGCCCCGCGTCGACACCCGGCCGCTCGTGCTGACCGACGACGCTTTCGGATTCCTCGGCTCCTCCGGGCTGGCCGGCCTCGGGATCTCGGATCGGATCGAGGCGCTGCAGCCGCGGGCCGCGGTCCTCGGCGAGCAGCGCGGGGCCGACTCGGACGCATCGGCCGCCGTGCTCACCGCCGCGGGCGTGAGCCTCGTGGAGCCCGACGGTGCCGACGTCCTCCTCGACGCGCGGTCGGGCCTCGTCGCGCCGTCCATCGATCCGCTCGGGTACGTCTGGTCGGTGCCGTCGGCCTCGCCCGGGCAGCTGGTGGCGTACTCCGCGGACGGCTCGCGCTCGATGCAGGTCGCAACGGCCTGGAGCGAGGTCGAGTCGCTCGCCTCGATCGCCGTGTCGCGCGACGGCACCCGGATGCTGGCGCTCGCCCAGGACGGGCAGCAGGCGACGGTGCTGGTGGCCGGCATCACCCGCTCCCGGGACGGCGACCCGGTGGCGGTCGGCGAGCCGGTCGTCCTCCGCTCGACTCTGGGGACCGCGGTCGCCGCGGCCTGGACGGACGAGCTCGACGTGGTGTCGGTCGTCCGCGGCTCGACGGGAGAGGACACCGTCACGATGAACCTGCTCGGCGGAGGCGCCACGGCGCTCGGCACGACGACGGGCACGGTCCAGATCGCCGCGGGCAACACCTCGACCCAGGTCCGGATCCTCGCCGAGGGCGGGGAGCTCCGGCAGCAGCGGGGCTCGGCCTGGCAGACGACCGCGACGGACATCCGGCTGCTCGCGGCGCAGACCGGCATGGGGTCCTGACCGGTCCTGTCGGCGGCGAGGAGCCCTGTCGACGACGGAGCGCTCCGGATGCTCCTCCCCAGGCGCGTCGGGCAGGCGGATCGTCCCGATCCGACGGATCCACCCCCGCGCCGCGGCCCGGACGGCGAACGTGGAGGCATGCTCTCCGATCACCTGCTCGACGCCCTCGCCGTCCTCCTCCCGCTGGAGTGCCCCGCCTGCGGAGAGCCGACGAGCCGGGCGCCCTGTCCGGACTGCTCGGCCGACGCGGCCGCCTCGGCCTGCCTGCTGACCCGCGTCGTCGGGCCGCCGGACGATCCGCTCCTCGTCGTCACCGGTGGCCCGTACGAGGGCACGGTGCGCCGCCTCGTCGTCGCGCTGAAGGAGGAGGGCCGCACGGCCTGCCTCGCCCCGCTCGGCGCGCTGTTGCGTCCGGCCCTCGGCGCGGCGCTCGCAGGCAGCCCCGCGATCCTGGTCGTCCCGCCCGGCTCCTGGCTCGGCCGCGTGCGGCGGGGCGCCGATCCCGTCGCGCAGCTGGTCGCCGCGGCGGGAGGGCGGGCGGCGCGTCCTCTCCGGCGGTCGCGGATGGTCCGCGACCAGGTCGGGCTCGGCCGCATCGAGCGGCGCGGCAACCTCGACGGGGCGTTCCGCGCCCGCCGTCCGCTCTCGTCGTGGCCGCCGGTGGTCCTCGTCGACGACGTGGTCACCTCCGGCGCGACCCTGCTCGAGCTCCGGCGCGCCGTGCGTGCGGCCGGCGGGACGGTCCGGGCCGCGGCGGCCCTGGCCGGCACCGCGCAACGAGGAGGGAACGTAGCAGCAGAATCCGGACGAACTCCCGGTGACGATCCGGTGGCCGGGGTCTACGGTGGGGGCACGGCGTGAACGGTCCGCCCCGGAGAAAGGCGGCACGCCGTACTCGACTGGGAGGTTGTCATGGACATCGACATCACAGGACGCAACATCGACATCACCGATCGCTTCCGCGCGTACGCGACGGAGAAGTCGGACAAGGTGGCGCACCTCGCCGATCGTGCTCTCGCACTCGAGATCAAGGCGAGCAGGCACGCCGAGGGCAAGGGCTCGGCCGGCGGCGACCGCGTGGAGCTGACGCTGATCGGCAAGGGGCCCGTGGTCCGGGCCGAGGCGAGCGGAGCCGACAAGTACACGGCGTTCGACGTCGCCATCGGCCGGCTGCTCGAACGGGTGAGACGCGCGAAGGACCGGAAGAAGGTCCATCGGGGCCAGCATCGGCCGACCTCGCTCCGCGACGCGGCCGCCGACGACTTCAGCGTCGTCGCCATCCAGCCTGCCGACGCGGCGGTGCTGGAGCAGCTGAGCACGGGCGTCATCCCCGTGCAGGAGGCGCCGGAGCCGGTGGAGGACGAGGTCGAGGAGCCGTACTGCCCCGTCGTCATCCGCAAGAAGGTCTTCGCCTCCGTCTCGATGACCGTCGACGACGCCGTCGACTACATGGAGCTGGTCGGACACGACTTCTACCTCTTCATCGACTCCGACACGAACCGCCCGAGCGTGGTCTACCGCCGCAAGGGCTGGGACTACGGCGTGATCGGCCTCGGCGACGAGGCCGACGAGCTCGCCGAGCAGGCCGCCGGCTGAGATCCGACCCCGGGCCCCGGAGCATCCGCTCCGGGGCCCTCCCCGTGCCCAGGCAGGGAGTCCGCCCAGGGCGGACGCGTCGCCCCGACCGCTCGCCGCCCGCCCCGGCTAGGCTGGTCGCGGTCCGCGCTCCGGCGCGCGACTCCTGTCTTCTACTTTTTTGGAGTACCCCGTGGCCTCTGTCCTCGAAAAGGTCCTTCGCGTCGGGGAGGGGCGGGTCATCCGTCGCCTCGAGAACTACGCGAAGGCCGTCAACGCCCTCGAAGAGGACTTCACGCACCTCAGCGACGAGGAGCTGAAGAACGAGACCGTCGAGCTGCGCGAGCGCTACTCGAACGGCGAGTCCCTCGACGACCTGCTGCCGGAGGCGTTCGCCGCCGTCCGCGAGGCCTCGCGCCGGACGCTCGGCCTCCGCCACTTCGACGTGCAGCTCATGGGCGGCGCCGCCCTGCACCTGGGCAACATCGCCGAGATGAAGACCGGAGAGGGCAAGACGCTCGTCGCGACCCTCCCGGCCTACCTCAACGCGATCGCCAGCCGCGGCGTGCACATCGTCACGGTCAACGACTTCCTCGCGTCGTACCAGTCCGAGCTGATGGGGCGCGTGTTCCGCGCCCTCGGCATGACGACCGGAGTGATCCTCTCGGGCCAGACCCCGGAGCAGCGCCGCGAGCAGTACTCGGCCGACATCACCTACGGCACGAACAACGAGTTCGGCTTCGACTACCTCCGCGACAACATGGCGTGGCAGGCGCAGGACATGGTCCAGCGCGGCCACTTCTACGCCATCGTCGACGAGGTCGACTCGATCCTCATCGACGAGGCCCGCACCCCGCTGATCATCTCCGGACCGGCCTCGGGCGAGGCGAACCGCTGGTTCGCGGAGTTCGCCAACCTCGCCAAGCGCCTCGACGAGGGCGAGGACTTCGAGGTCGACGAGAAGAAGCGCACCGTCGGCGTCCTCGAGCCCGGCATCGAGAAGGTCGAGGACTACCTCGGCATCGACAACCTCTACGAGTCGGCGAACACCCCGCTGATCTCGTTCCTCAACAACGCCATCAAGGCGCGCGCGCTGTTCAAGAAGGACAAGGACTACGTCGTGCTGAACGGCGAGGTCCTGATCGTCGACGAGCACACCGGCCGCATCCTGGCCGGACGCCGCTACAACGAGGGCATCCACCAGGCCATCGAGGCGAAGGAGGGCGTGCAGGTCAAGGCCGAGAACCAGACACTGGCCACCGTCACGCTCCAGAACTACTTCCGCCTCTACGCGAAGCTCTCCGGCATGACCGGAACGGCCGAGACCGAGGCCGCCGAGTTCATGTCGACCTACAAGCTCGGCGTCGTCCCGATCCCGACGAACCGCAAGATGCAGCGCATCGACAACGCCGACCTCGTCTACAAGAACGAGCAGGTCAAGTTCGCCCAGGTCGTCGAGGACATCGCGGAGCGCCACGCGGCCGGGCAGCCGGTCCTCGTCGGCACGACCAGCGTCGAGAAGAGCGAGTACCTCTCGCGCCTGCTCGCCAAGAAGGGCGTGCGCCACGAGGTCCTGAACGCCAAGAACCACGCGCGGGAGGCGGCCATCGTCGCCCAGGCCGGCCGCCTCGGCGCCGTCACCGTCGCGACCAACATGGCCGGTCGAGGCACCGACATCATGCTCGGCGGCAACGCCGAGTTCCTCGCGGTCTCCGAGATGACGGCCAAGGGCCTGAACCCCTCCGAGACTCCGGAGGAGTACGAGGCCGCGTGGGACGAGGTCTTCGCCGCCGTCAAGGAGAAGGTGGGCGAGGAGGCCGAGAAGGTCCAGGCCGCCGGCGGCCTCTACGTGCTCGGCACCGAGCGCCACGAGTCGCGCCGCATCGACAACCAGCTCCGCGGACGCTCGGGGCGCCAGGGCGACCCGGGGGAGAGCCGCTTCTACCTCTCGCTCACCGACGACCTCATGCGCCTGTTCAACTCCGGCGCCGCCGAGGCGCTCATGGGCCGGGGCAACGTCCCGGACGACATCGCCATCGAGTCGAAGGTCGTCTCGCGCGCCATCCGCAGCGCCCAGTCGCAGGTCGAGGCCCGCAACGCCGAGATCCGCAAGAACGTCCTCAAGTACGACGACGTCCTCAACCGCCAGCGCGAGGCGATCTACTCGGACCGCCGCCACATCCTCGAGGGCGACGACCTGCACGAGCGCACCCAGAAGTTCCTCGTCGACGTGATCGACGAGATCCTCGAGGTGCACACCGGCGACGGCAACGGCGACGACTGGGACTTCGACGCCCTCTGGACCGAGCTGAAGACGCTGTACCCGATCAGCCTCACCATCGACGAGGTGGTGCAGGAGGCGGGCAGCCGCGGCCGCATCAACAAGGAGTTCATGCGCCGCGAGATCCTCTCGGACGCGCAGCTCGCCTACCAGCACCGCGAGGAGCAGCTGGGCTCTCCCGCCATGCGCGAGCTCGAGCGCCGCGTCGTGCTCTCGGTGATCGACCGCCGCTGGCGCGACCACCTCTACGAGATGGACTACCTCAAGGACGGCATCGGCCTGCGCGCGATGGCCCAGCGCGACCCGCTGGTCGAGTACCAGCGCGAGGGCTTCGCCCTGTTCCAGCAGATGATGGGGCAGATCCGCGAGGAGACCGTCGGCTTCCTCTTCAACCTCGAGGTCGAGGTGACCCAGAAGCAGGGCGAGGTCGCCGGAGTCGCGGCCAAGGGCCTCGCTCAGCCGGTCGCTCCGGCCGAGAAGCTCAGCTACTCGGCTCCGAGCGACACCGGCGGCGTCGAGGTCCGCGACCAGCGCGGACAGGTGCAGCAGGCGGCCACCGCGAAGGCCCGCGCCGAGGAGGCCCGCAAGGCGCTCCCCGAGGGCGAGGCGGAGGAGACTCCGACGACCGGCGCCTTCGGCCAGAAGCCGGGCGGCTCGGACGCCCCCGCCAACCGCGAGGAGCGACGCGCGCAGTCCAAGCGCCGCTGAGTCCTCCCCGGACGACGCCCTCGGCCCCGGTCCCGCAGCAGCGGGTGTCCGGGGCCGTCGGCGTTCCTGCGGAGGCTCGGAGCCCGGCCTCGCCCGCCGTCAGGACTCGCCGCGCGCGAGAGCCGAGACGAAGCCGCCGGCGAAGGTGTCGCCGAGGCCGATCGTCGTCGGCCGGTCCGTCTCGAGGACGAGCCCGGGGACGCAGCAGGCCTCGAGCGCCGACTCCACCGCTGCGCACACCGCTTGCGAGCCGGGCTGGGGAGGGAGTCCGCCGATGTGGTCGTAGTCGGCGGCGGTGAAGCCGTCCCCGAGGAGGTCGCGGAGCTCGGTCGCGCGGATCATCTCGTCACCGCCGCCCCCGGAGCTCGAGGAGGCCCTGCGCGACAGGGGAGTGGAGATCGTGCTCCCGGCCGGTGCGGCCGCCCGGGAGCGCTGACCCGCTCCTCACAGCACGTTGATCGCGGTGGCACGCCAGCGCGCGTCCGTGCCCTCGAGCCGGATCGCGACGGCCCGGCTCCGTGCGCGGTGATGCACCAGAACCACTCCCTCGACGACGCCGTCCCGCGGCTCCGTGACGATCACCCGTCCGACCGTGAACGGGACGCGCTGCGCCGTCCGCTTCCGCAGGCTGCGGGCGCGGGCCGCGAGCACGACCCGCTTCTGCAGGTGGTGGTAGACCTCGTCGCTCAGCCACCGCGCGATCTGGTCGATCTCGCGCGAGCCCTCCAGGATCTCGATCACGAGGTGCGTGAGCCGGGCGAGCAGGGGCTCCGGGTCGGGCAGCTCCGCGCGGGTCGCAGGCTGCGGGGCGAAGAACTCCGCGATGGTGAGCCGCTCCACGGCCGCCTCGGGGTCGAGGGGGAGGGTGCGGTAGTCGAAGGCGTGGAGGGGAAGGCTCATGCGGCGATCTCCTGGGGCAGGACGAGCTGTTCACGGGTCCGGGTCACCTCTCTGCTCGACGGGCTGGGCGCGCTGGGTCGGCACGCGAGGACGACCTCATCGAAGCAGTCGAGGGATGCTCATGGAGTGCAGAGGCGCAGACTGTGGATAATCGTCGGCCGTCCCGAGCTGTGGACAGCGAGCCCGGCGTGCACCGCCCGGCCGCGCCCTAGGCTTGTCGGGTGTCGACCCTCAGTGACCTCGTCCTCTCCCACGGCCGATCCGACGAAGCGGACGTCGAATGGCTGCACCTGCTCGTCGGCGACCTGCAGCTGCTCGCCGACCTGGCCTTCGCCGACATCGTGCTCTGGGTGCCCACGGCCGACGACAGCTTCGTCGCCGTCGCCCACGCGCGCCCCAGCAGCGCGGCGACGCTCTTCTACCGCGACTTCGTCGGGCAGAGGATCAAGTCGGAGTGGCGCGCCCAGGTCGTCGAGGCGTTCGAGACCGCGCGGATCGTCGACACCTCCGCCCCGGACTGGTTCGAGGAGACGCCCACCCGCGTGCGCGCGGTGCCCGTCCTGCGCCGCCTGGGGGCCTCCGACGGCGGCACGACGGACCGCCCCATCGCGGTCGTCACGCGCCACACCAACCTCAGCGAGACGCGCACGCCGAGCCGGCAGGAGCTGACGTTCAACGACTGCGCGAACGACCTCTTCTCGATGATCGCCTCGGGCGACTTCCCGGACCTCGGCGCGCCGACCGGTCCTCGTCGCGGGGCGCCGCGCGCGTCCGACGGACTGATCCGCCTGGACGTCGACGGCGTCACCACGTTCGCGAGCCCCAACGCCCTCTCGGCGTTCAACCGCATCGGCTTCGCCGACGAGCTCGAGGGGGAGTCGCTCGCCGACGTCACCACGAAGCTGATCGCGGGGAAGGTCGTCATCGACGAGTCGCTCCCGCTGGTCGTGACCGGCCGGGCGCCGTGGCGCACCGACATCGAGGCCCGCGGAGTGACGGTGTCGCTGCGCGCGATCCCGATCCGCGACCGCGGCGAGCGGGTCGGCGCCGTCGTCCTGTGCCGCGACGTGACGGAGCTGCGCCACCAGGAGCGGGAGCTCATCACCAAGGACGCGACGATCCGCGAGATCCACCACCGCGTGAAGAACAACCTGCAGACCGTGGCCTCGCTGCTGCGGATCCAGGCCAGGCGCACCCACTCCGACCTCGCCCGGGAGGCGCTCACGCAGGCGATGCGCCGCGTCGCCGCCATCGCGGTCGTGCACGACACGCTCTCGGAAGGGCTGAACCAGAACGTCGACTTCGACGCGGTCTTCGACCGGGTGCTGCTGCTGATCGCCGAGGTCGCCTCGACCCACAACACCACGGTGCACCCGAAGCTGACGGGGAGCTTCGGCAACCTGCCCAGCGAGTACGCGACTCCGCTCGCGCTCGCCCTGACCGAGCTGGTCACCAACGCCGTCGAGCACGGCCTGGCCGGACGGGAGGGCGACGTGGAGATCGTCGCCTCGCGCAGCGACGACGAGCTCACGGTGAAGGTGCGCGACACGGGCGTCGGGCTGCCGGAGGGCAAGGTCGGATCGGGCCTGGGCACGCAGATCGTGCGCACGCTCATCCAGGGCGAGCTCGGCGGCACCATCGACTGGCACACGCTGGTCGGGCGCGGCACCGAGGTCACCATCGAGGTGCCGCTGCGGTGGCTGGAGCGCGCCCGCTCCTGAGCCCGGAAACGACGCGACCCCCGCTGCCGAGAGGCGACGGGGGTCGGGATCGTTCGTGCCGCCGAGCGGCTCGTGCGCCTAGGAGGCGCGGCGTGCGCGGGCGGCGCGGCGCTTCAGGGCGCGACGCTCGTCCTCGCTGAGGCCGCCCCACACGCCCGAGTCCTGGCCGGTCTCGAGGGCGTACTGGAGGCAGACCTCGGTGACGGTGCAGCGTGCGCACACCGACTTCGCCTTCTCGATCTGGTCCACGGCCGGGCCGGTGTTGCCGACCGGGAAGAAAAGCTCGGGGTCTGCGGTGAGGCAAGCGGCCTTGTCGCGCCAGTCCATGCGGGTGCTCCTTGTGTGAAGGCGTGCGTGGAGGAACCACGCAGTGTTCGGGTGGGATGATCGATCCACGCCGACGATCCCGACCAGTACTCGACCTCCGCGCCCTCACCGGCGCACGCCACGAGGCCCCGTGCTGGAGCGCGGGGTGGATCGGGGTGGTGGACGGGAGAACGCTCGGTTCTTGCCGGTGCACTCGACGCGATGCGTGAGCACTGCGTCGGCCACCCGGCTCCAGTGCTGGTCATCCGGCTCGCCCCCTTGCCTGACGGCGCGGCGGGATCGGATGTTCACATCGGCGGAAACCCACGACCCTGTGAGCGGTGAAACGAACTGGACTAGCCTGTCACGGGGATGAGCCCGAATCAAGAGTCCTGGATGGGATGTGCCTGTGACCGCTGACGCGAACGGGTCCCGCGGACCCCGCCCGACCGCCTCCCGGCCGCTCGGTCTGATGGTGCTGATCGCGGTCCTGGCCCTCGAGACGCTCGCCGTCGCCGGGGTCGCGGCGTGGCTCGTGCTCGAGCTGCTGACGACCCGGGCCGACACGGTCGGCGGAGGGATCGCCATCGTCGTCCTCGCGCTGATCGCCGTGTGCTGGGCCGCCGCGACGACGCTCGGCGCCGTGCGACGGCGCGGCTGGATGCGCGCGTCGGCGCTGACGATCCAGCTGGTGATGATGGCCGTGGCGCTCGGCGCCTTCCAGGGCCAGTACGCCGTGCCCGACATCGGCTGGGCGCTGCTGGCGCCGGCCGCGGTGGCCGTCGTCGCGCTGTTCCTCCCGAGCGTGGTCGCCGCCACTCGTCGCGATCCGGCCGTGTAGCCGGACGGCTGGCGCGCCGCCGCTCGCGGGTGCGACGCTGGAGGGACTTCCTCCTCGACACGGAAGCGACGCGCATGGACTCCACCCGACTCGGCTCCAGCGGCCTGCAGATCTCCTCGATCGTCCTCGGCTGCATGAGCTTCGGCGCTCCCGACCGCGGTGCCCACGGCTGGAGCATGGGCGAGGAGGAGTCGCGGACCTTCCTCCGGCGGGCGCTGGAGCTCGGCGTCACCACGTTCGACACGGCGGACGTCTACTCCGACGGCACGAGCGAGGAGTTCGTCGGCCGGGCGCTCGCGGACTTCGCGGTCCGCGAGGAGGTCGTGATCGCCACGAAGGTCCACGGGCGGATGCGCCCCGGCCCCAACGGCGGCGGCCTCTCGCGGCGGCACATCCTCAGCGCGATCGACGACAGCCTCCGGCGTCTCGGCACGGACTACGTCGACCTCTACCAGATCCACCGCTGGGACCCCGAGACGCCGATCGAGGAGACGATGGAGACGCTCCACGACGTCGTCCGCTCGGGCAGGGCGCGCTACATCGGCGCCTCGAGCATGTGGGCGTGGCAGTTCGCGAAGGCGCAGTACACCGCGGATCTGGGCGGCTGGACGCGGTTCGTCTCGATGCAGGACCAGTACAACCTGATCCAGCGCGAGGACGAGCGCGAGCTGCACCCCTTCTGCGTCGACCAGGGAGTCGGCGTGATCCCGTGGTCGCCGCTCGCCCGGGGCCGGCTCACCCGCGACTGGGACGAGACCACGGCGCGCACCGAGACCGACGTCTTCGGCGGCACCCTCTACCGCCAGCAGGAGGAGGCCGACCGGCGGACCGTCGCGACCGTCGCACGCATCGCCGAGCAGCGCGGCGTGCCACGTGCGCAGGTGGCGCTCGCCTGGGTGCGGCAGCAGGAGGCGATCACCGCTCCGATCGTCGGAGCCACGAAGCTCCACCACCTCGACGACGCGGTCGCGTCGCTGGACGTGGAGCTGGCCGCCGACGAGTTGGAGGCGCTGGGCGCCGACTACGCACCGCGCGCCAACGAGGGGTTCTGATCCGGCCGATGCGCCACCGCTGATCCGCCCGAGCGGTCTCCGCTACGCTTCCTCTCGAAGATGACGGAAGCTCGGAGCGGGAGGCGGCATGGCGAGGAGTGCCGGGGATGCGCTGGGGGCGCGCTACCGCCTGCTCGAGCGGATCGGCTCGGGTGCCGCGGGCGAGGTGTGGCGCGTCGCCGACGCGCAGGGGCCGGACCGCGCGGCGAAGCTCCTCCGCGGTGAGCACGTGCACGACGCGGGCCTGGTCGAGCGGTTCGTCCGTGAGAGGTCGGTGCTCACCCGTCTGCGGCACCCGCACGTCGTGGAGGTGCTCGACCTCGTCGTGGAGGGGGAGACGCTCGGGATCGTGATGGAGCTCGTCGGCGGCGGATCGCTGCGGGAGCTGCTGCGGGACGAGGGCACCCTCCCGGCGGTCGATGCGCTGCCCGTGGCGGCCTCGATCCTCGACGCTCTCGCCGCCGCGCATGCGATCGGCACGGTCCACCGGGACGTGAAGCCCGACAACGTCCTGCTCGCGGAGGGTGCGGACGATGCGGGCTCCGCCGTCCGCGTCTCCGACTTCGGCATCGCTCACGTGGTCGCCGAGGGGCCGCGCGCGACGACGGGTGTCATCGGGACGCCGGAGTACCTCTCGCCCGAGATGCTCGCCACCGGAGCAGCCGGCCCGCCGAGCGACGTCTACTCGACGGGGATCCTGCTCTACGAGCTGCTGTGCGGCCGGACCCCGTTCGCCGGCCCCGGCGCCGACGTCGCGGTCGCCTACCGGCACGTCGCGATGCTCCCGCCGCCGCTGGATCTGCCGCCGCGGCTCGCGTCGCTCCTGGACCGGATGCTCGCGAAGGATCCGGCGTCGCGGCCGACGGCTGCGGAGGCGGCGGGGATCCTGCGACGCCTCTCCCCGGCGCTGGCCGGGCTGCCGGCGCTGCCGCTCGCGGCGGGCGCGGCGGAGTTCGAGGAGGCCGAGCGCCCGGGCACGGTCCTCCGCGGGATGGCGGCGGAGATGTCGTCGGAGCCGGTGGAGGAGGGGCCCGCTCCCGAGCTCGGCCCGTCGTCGCAGGCGACCGTGCTCCGCCCGGTGCCGCGCCGCGAGCTGCGCCTGGTGGAACGGCCGTTCGAGGCTCCAGCTCGGCGGGGGCGCGGCGGACGTCTGCGGATGATCCTCGCCGCCCTCGGCGCCGGCGTCCTGCTCATCGGGGCGGTGCTCCTCGCCGTCCAGCCGCGCGGCGGCGGAGCACGGGCCTCGGCGCCGGATGCCGACCTGTCGGCCCGGCAGCAGGACCGGCCGCTGCCGACGGGCCTCGGAGTGACGCGATCGGCCACCTGGGACGCGGAGCGACGGGCCGTGGTCGTCGAGATCTCCTACTCCGCCCAGAGCGCGCCCCTCTCGGGGTCCTTCCTCGAGGTGCTGCCGGGCCCGGACGCCGCGGCGGCGTGCCCCGCGGCCAGCTGGTCCGGAGTGACGGCGGTGCGCAACCGGCCGAGCGTCACCGGAGTCGGGGTCGGCTGCGGTTGGAGCCTGACGGACCTGCACGTCCCGGCGCAGGGGATCGTCGACGTCACGGCGACCGTGCCGATCGCGGTGGCCGAGCAGAGCGCCCTGGACGGGTGGCTCGCGGCGGCCGCATCAGCGACGGCACAGGCGGTGGCCGACCCTGCGGTCACCGGGACGGCGTATCCCGTGCAGCGGCTGCGGGATGTGCGGATCGAGACTCCCGCGCGGACGGTCGGCCGGACCCCGCTGCCGGTGACGCTGGTGCCGGTCTGGCCGAGCGGGGCGGACCCCGTGAATCCCCTGCTGGCGACGCCGTCGTCCGCGCCGGCGAGCAGCATGCTCGACGCGATCGCGGGCGGAGTGGAGGGCGTGCGGTTCAGCGACGGCTGCAGCGGCGCGGTCGCCGTGTCGTCCGACGGGCTGACGGTGACCGCCCTCACGGTGACTCCGTCCTGCGAGCTGCGCGCCCGAGTGGGCGCGTTCTCGGACCTCTCGAGCAGTCCCTTCGCGATCACCACTCGCGAGTGAGTCGACCTCCCGCGCCAGTGTCGAGCCGTCGACGCCACGCGAGCCGTTTGTGCTGTCTTGCCTTCTACCATGACGAGACATCCTCATGAAACGACGGTGGAGTGGGGAGCGGGCGGGACGGTCCCGTCCGCAGGGGTAGAAAGGTGTGATCCATGTCACGTGTTCTCTCGACCGACGAGGCGAAGTCCGCGATCCAGCAGATCCAGTCGATCGTCAACGGCGGCCTCGCCGATCAGATCAGCCGGCTCGACGCACAGGGGCGGACACTGTCCGATCCGAACGTCTGGGACGGTCCGCTGGCCTCGCAGTTCCGCTCGTCGACCTGGCCGGAGACGAAGTCGGCCCTCGAGAAGGCCAAGCAGGAGCTCGAGGAGCTGCGCAGCCAGCTGGCGACGATCTCGCAGAACATCTTCGCCGCCGGCGGAGGGAGCTGACCGGCCGTCCCGCCCCTGCGTGCTCCGGCGAGCGGGGGCGGGACGTGCTCGTCGTCTCCGCGCTCCTTCCTCCGCGCACCTCCATCGGTGCGTCTCGGAGTGATCGGAGCGCTCTCGAGGAGGACGCGCCGATCGACTCGGTGGCGGAGGCGCGATCACCCGCCCGAGGGCGCTGATCAGCCGCCGTCCGCCGGCGTCGGCGAGACCGACTGCACGAAGTGGATCTCGCCGTCGAGGCTGACGAAGCCCCGGCCCACCGTGGGCGGGACGGGGAAGCGCCGCGGGATCTGCGCGCCGAGGAGAGTGCCGTCGTTGTCGACGTCGGGCTGGAGCAGCAGCACGGAGCGGGAGGCCGCCGCCTTCTTCGTCCAGTTCCCGAAATGGCTGCGGAGCTCGCTCGACCGGCCGGCCAGCACGACGCAGAGTCCCGGGCGACCCGACGAGACCAGCCTCATCAGCGCCTGGTCGGTGTCGTCCCAGCGCTCGGCGTCGTCAAGGAGGAGCAGCACGGGGCCCTCCTCCGTCGACAGCGACGCGAGGAGGGTGCGGAGCTCCTCCGCGCCCACAGCGAGTCGGTCGAGGTCGGCGCCCCTCAGCGGGGAGCGTCGATCGCACACTCCCCAGACGGCGACCGAGCCGGCGGCCCGCGCCGCCTCGGCCAGGGCGAGCAGCACGGTCGACTTGCCCGATCGGGCGGGTCCGGCGATGACGACGTGCTCGCCCTCGAAGACCTGGAACGCCAGCGGGGCGAGGTCCGACTCGCCGAGGCCGATCGGGAGCAGCCACGGCTCGCGATCGAAGCGGGCCTCGATCCCGAGCGCGCTCACGGCGACCCTGTCGGGAAGCGTGCCGACCGTGCTCGTCCTGCCGCGCGCATCCGGCCAGGCGGCCGCGAGCTCGGCGATCGCGTCGTCGAGACCGGCCCTCGGAGTCGCGACCTGCGTCTGCAGGAGCGACGAGGTGAGAACGCAGCGCCCCGGCACCGCTGCCGGCGCCTGCACCGGCTTCACCCCGGCGGCGGCGTAGTCCTGCGGGTCGGCGAGGCGGAACAGCCACTTCTGCGTCGTGACCTCCTCCATCACCGAGGGGATCGCCCTCGCCCGGGTGCTCGTCACCGCGAAGTGCAGGCCGAGCTCCGGTCCGTCGGTGTAGGCGCGGGTGAACGCCTCCATCAGAGCCAGGCCCTCCCAGTCCTGGAACTCGTCCTTCAGAGTCGCGAGTCCGTCGATGAGCACCAGCGCACGCCGGTGGCCCCCGGGCGATGCTCGGCGCCGGCGCACCTCGTCGCCCAGGTGACGGAGGAACCGGGTCTGCTTCTCGTGGGATCCGCCACCTGCTCCGGCGTAGGAGACGGTGTGCGGGAGTCGCGCGAGCGGGGCGGAGTCGCGGGAACCGGCATCGAGGACGTAGAGGTCGAGCTCGTCCGGAGGGAAGTGGCGGGCGGCCGTCAGTGCGATCGACGCGAGCACCGTGCTGGTGCCGCTGCCGGGGATGCCGATGAGGAGCAGGTTCCCCTCGCCCAGATCCCAGCCGGTCGGCGTCTGGCGCTGCCGGTCGGGGTCGTCCGAGAGTGCGACGTGCAGGACGTCGCCGACGACGCGACCGAGGTCGGACTCCTCCGCGCCGAACCCGCTGAGGGCCACGGTGTCCTCGAGCGGCTCCGGCCAGATCGGGCGGGGAGGGCCGAAGCCTGAAGCGGCGTCCGCCTCGACCACCGCGTCGATCAGGAGGTCGAGATCGGTCGGGGCCGTCTCGTCGGCGGCGACAGGGGAGGGGCCCTCGACGGGGACGCCCGTGGGTCCGACCGGGCGGACCTCGATCGCCTCGACGGCCGCCGCCTCCGCTCGACCGGTGACCAGCGCCGTCTGGACGGGCGAGATGTCGTTCTGGCCACGCTTCACATACGCCCGGCCGGTCTGGGAGCGGGAGATCCCGGCCGCGCTCGCGACTCCGATCACGTCGGCGGAGTCGTCCCGGCTCTGCACCCGGAGGGCGACGCGGAGGTTGGTGTTGGCGAGGATGTCGTCGTTCACCACTCCGGCCGGACGCTGGGTGGCGAGGATCATGTGCACGCCGAGCGTCCGGCCGACCGCGGCGACGCTCACGAGGGACGTCAGGACGTCGGGATGCTCCTTCGCGAGAACGGCGAACTCGTCGACGACGAGCAGGAGCCGCGGCATCGGCTCCGGCGGCGAGGTGGCCCAGTACGCGTCGAGGTCGTCGACACCCTCGCCGGCGGCGGCGAAGAGCCGCTGACGACGCCGCATCTCGGCCTCGAGCGAGCGCAGCGCGCGATCGGCGAGCTGGGCGTCGAGGTTGCTGATGGTGCCGATCGTGTGCGGGAGCCGCTCGCAGGACGCGAACGCTGCACCCCCCTTGAAGTCGATGAGCACGAAGGTGAGGCGCGTCGGATCGTTCCAGGCCGCGAGGCCGGCCACGAAGGAGCGCAGGAACTCGCTCTTGCCCGAGCCCGTGGTGCCGCCGACCAGGCCGTGCGGGCCGTCGGCGACGAGATCGAGCACGAGCGGACCGTGCTCGGACGAGCCGACGGGCGCGCGCACGCCCCGGGCGCTCGACCACCACCCCCGGACGTCCGCGGCGGTCGGACGATCGGCGCCCAGGAGCGGCGGCAGCCGCACGAGCGCGGGGAGAGCCGCCCCCGCGGTGACGAGCTCCGGGTCCTCGAAGCGCGCCAGGTCGCGCGCACAGCGCTCGGCCGTGGAGGAGGCGAGACCGGCGAGCACCACGTCCTCGACGGTGATCCGCTCGTCGGGCCGGGAGAGGACCGCTGAGGCGTCAGCTCCGACCCGGACGACAACCGTGCAGGAGGCGGGGAGCTGCTCCTCCGACGCCGCGAGCACGAGGCCGGAGATCCGGATCGCCGTCTCGCGCTCGCCGCGGCCGAGTCCGAGGAGCTCGCGCGCCGGAGCGGCGCGTCCCTCGGTCAGCACGTCGGAGTCGAGCACCAGGAGCACGCGCGGCGAGTCCTCCTCGCGGAGGGCGCGGAGGAGCTCGGAGCTGCGGTCGCGCCGGTCGGAGAGTCGGCGTCCGCCCCCGGGCAGACGCGTGTGGGGGAGCCAGGAGGCCCAGCTCCAGTCGGAGTCGCGTCGCCGGTCGCAGAACACCCCTATCGCCAGGTCGGCCGGACCGCAGTGGACCGCCGCCTGGCAGAGCAGGCTCCTCGCCAGAGCGAGGCCGCCCTCGCGGTCGCCGACGATCCCGACGACGCCCGAGTCCGCGAGATCGATGGACACGGGCGCGCTCGGGACGACGCTCACCGCGAGGATCGCGCGCACCTCCTCCTCGAGCCGCGGCACTCCGCGCTGATCGAGCGGGGGAGACCACGGGACGTCGCCGACGCCGATGTGCAGGCGGAGCACATCGGCGGAGGTCGCGCGCCGCTGCCACAGCGACGTGGCGGGCAGCGCCGCCCGGCGGATCGTCGTCGCCGGGTCGGGCGCGTCCTCCTCGAGGCGGGCCCGTTCGACACGCGCGGAACGGGCGATGTCGTCGCGGAGCGTCTGCAGCGCCTCGCCGTAGCGCTGCTCCTCGGACCGGGTCGCTCGGGCGTGCCGGTGCCGCTGCTCGAACCACAGGCCCACCCCGGCCACGGGGCTGAGCGCGGCGAAGAGGGCGTAGCGCGCATCGCCCATGATGAGGACCATCGCGAAGGCGAGGACGAGCGGCGCGGCGACGGTGATCACGCTGAAGGTCGTGGCGGAGGCGATCTCGAGGCGGGCCGGCGGGACGACCGCCTCGCCGGCCGCCGGACGTCCCGGTCGCGGCGGCCGGTTGAAGGGCACGGTCGCCGTCGCGGTGACGTTGTCCGTGCTCCCCGGCTCGGGCGCGAGGAGCTCGGGAGGCGCGGGGCGCAGTCGGAGAGCCGCCCCACCGGCGATCACGACCACGGCGTCGGAGACGAGGACCCCGTCCCCGGTCGCGGAGACGCCGTCGACCAGAGTGCCGTTGGTGCTGTCGGCGTCGCGCACCCGCAGGCCGTCGCCCTCGCGGGTCACCGAGAAGTGCTCCCAGGAGGCGCTCGCCGTGTCGAGGACGACGTCGGCGTGCGGGGAGCGGCCCACGATCAGCGCACGGCCCCGCGGGATCTCGACCACGGCTCCCGCGCCGAGACCGCCCGACAGCACGGCCGTCCACCCGCGGGCCGCGGCAGGTCGGGGCAGGGGGGAGCGGGCGATCCGCGTTCCCTCGAGCAGCAGCAGATCGGCCAGCCGGGTCTCCACAGGATGCAGGGCGGTGTCGACGGCGAGGGCCGTCCCGGGCGGGAGGCGGTGCCCGGTGGCGGTGGCGATCAGCTCGCCGAGTGTCGCGGAGTCGCGGTGGCGGCCGAGGTCGATGTCGGAGCGGGTGCCGTCGAGATCGAGGAGGAGTCGCACCGGGGGCTCACGGTCGGGGCTGTCCGGCGAACCAGAGCAGCGGCGGGTCGGCGGGCCGCAGGCCGAGGCGCTGCGGCGAGGTGTGGAGGGGGAGTGCCGGGGCGTCCAGAGCGTGCGCGGCGCCGAAGTCGAGCGGCGGACCGGCGAGCCCGTCCGTCGGTCCGATCGTGGATCCCCGGAGTGCGGCGGCGACCGCCGAGGGTTCCCTGCTGCCTGCGACGGCCGCGGCTCGCACGAGCGCCACGACGGCGTCGTGGCTGGGGGCGTCCGCGACCGCGGCGAGATCGCGGAACGAACGGTCGCCGAGGAGGGTCGCCCGCGCGGCATCGTCGGCGGTCATCCGCACGGCCCCCAGGAACGCGGAGGCCGCGCGTCCGCGCTCGTCGCCGCGGAGGGCGACCGCGTCGCCGGAATCCGTGCCGATCGTCGTCAGATCTCCCGAGAGGGTGCCTCCGGCCGCGGCCAGGGCGGGAGCGAAGGCGGGGCTCAGCGCGTCGGGCGTGAGCAGGATCGGGACGGACGCCCCCGCCGCCTGCAGAGCGGCGACCGCCGTCGCCTGCGCCGCGGCGGGGCCGGACACGACGACGCGCTCGACCGCCAGCTCGCCCTCGAGGTGCGGGCGGGCGGCGGTGATGATCACGTCCGCGGTGGCGCCGGGATCGGCGGTCACCGTCGCGGCGGGCGAGAGACCGGTCGGGGTGCCTCCACCGGTGTCGACGAGGAGTACCCGGGCGCCGCCGCCGGCCTCCTCCACAAGTGCCGCGTCGGTCGAGGCGGTGTCGGGTCCGAGGGACCAGACGCCGTCGCCGGGCAGGGCGGGGTCGCCTCCGTACGGGAGGACGGCCGCTGTCCCCGCTGCCCGAGCGGCGTCCACGGCCGCAGCGGTGTGCATGCCGTAGGTCGCGAGGACGAGGCCGGACACGCCCTGGCCCGTCAGCTCCTCGACGGCGGCGCGGGCACCCTCGGGCGTCCCGTGGTCGTCGACGGCGACGAGACCGATCTCGCAGTCGCCCATCGCTGACCGGTGCGCTGCGACGACGGCACCGTTCGCCGCGTCCTTCCACTCCGCGCCCTCGCCCGGAGCCGAGCTGAGCGAGACCACCACCCCGAGCGTCAGCTGCTCGGGCACCCGGGCGCACGAGAAGCCGACCGGGAGAGCGGCGACCTCCGTCATCGGGGCGGACTGCGGGGGCAGGAGGGAGACGAGGGCACCGCTGACGCCGAGGAGGGCGACGGCGCCGCCGATCAGCATCGGGCTCCGTCGGGCGGTGCGGGGGTGCTGCGCCGCGCGCCTGCCCAGGCGGGTCATCGCTCGTCCCCGATCCGGAAGGAGTAGACCGTCCGGGTCCGCGTGCCCTCGGGCAGGTCGAGGTGGAACGCGGGAAGCTCATCCCCGGCGCGGAGGGAGGCCCGCTCCTGGGCCTGCGCCAGCAGGATGCCCGAGACGTCCTCGGATCGCACCGCGGCGTAGCCCCGTGCGCTCTGCGAGGCGAGGGCGAGCTGCACGTCGGCGGTGCCGACCTTCGCGGCACTCGTGGTCATCGATCCGAGCAGGCCGGAGCCGCCGACCGTCCGGTCGCCGAGGTCCAGGAGCACCTTGTGCAGATCGGCGGCGAGGAGCGCGGCGGCCGCGTCGGTGTCGCGGGTCGAGGCGTCGATCCTCGTCGCGATGCCGGCCAGGGAGGCGCGCGTCCGCTCGGAGACGGCCCCGCCGATCCGGGCCTCCGCGGTGCGGAGAGCCCGGTGCCCGGCGTCCACCGTCGCTGCACCGTCGGAGCGGATGCCGGAGGAGGCCGTTCGCAGGCTCGAGACCGACCGGTCGAACATCGCGACGACCGCGTCGGCGTCGGCGCCGGAGCGCGTCGAGATCCGCCGCACCTGCTCGTCGAGGAGTGCGGTGACCGCGGAGGCGGCGGCCGTGTCCGTCTCGGCGAACGCCTTCTGGATCGCCGGTGCGAGAGCGTCCTGCTGGGCGCCGAGAGCGTCGATGCGGGTGCCGAGGGCGTCGCGCTGAGCGGTCAGCGCGTCGACGCCGGTGCGGAGGGAGGCGAGCAGGCCGGTGAGGCGTGCGTCGTCCGAGCCGGCCGTCGCGCCGGCCTCGGCCATGCCGCTGCGGACCGTGGCGAGCGCGGCGCGCAGGGCGGCGAGGTCGGCACTCGCGCCGGTGCTGCCGACGGTGGAGGCGACGGCGGTCCACGCGTGGACCTGGTCGCTCAGCCGGTCGGCCAGGGGGGCCGGATAGCCGTCGGGAGCGTCGAGGCGGCCCGTGCCGGAGCAGGGCGTCGCGGTCAGGTAGGCGCGGAGCTCCTCGACGGAGCCCCGGGTCACCTCCACGGGTGCGCGCGTCGGGCGCCCGGTCGGCGTGGGTGCGGCAGCAGGGGACTGTGTCGCCGGCGACAGCTCGCAGAGCCGATCGGCCAGCTCCTGGTTCTGCGCCGACAGCGACCCCGTGCTGGTCGGCGTGCCGAGCTCGTCCAGGGCGGTCGTGGCGGCGGTGCCGACCGAGGCGACCGTCGTCTCCAGACCCGCGGTGTCCGCGTCGAGCTCGTCCAGCGTCGCCGACAGGGCGGCGAGTGCCCGGGTGACGGATCCCTCCGGGTCGGCCAGGGTGTCCACCGAGGCCGACGCGGCGTCCACCCTGCTCGCGAGGGCGGCGAACCCGGCCTGCACGCCGTCCATCAGCTCCGGCTGCAGGGAGTCGACGAGGTCCTGCCCGCGATCGAGCATCCCGAGCAGCACGGTGTCGACGGCGGCTCCGGAGGCGGCGAGGGAGCAGGTGGTCGAGGGTGCCGTGCAGGTCTCGGCGGAGGGCTGTGCCGGCCCCGCGGCAGCACGGAGAGCCGCGACGACCTCGTCGCGGCAGGACTCGGCCGCCGCTCCGTACGCGTCGAGCTCGGCCGTGAGCCGCAGCAGCTCGGAGTGGATCGAGCCGGAGCGGCCGCCGTCGACGGCGACTCGGCATCCGCTGCCCGAGACCGTCGGCGGCGGCACCGCGGCCGATGTGTCGCCCAGCAGGGCGTCCACCGCGTCGATCGCCTCGGACAGCTGCGCCAGCAGGTCGGACTCGGTGCCCGAGACCGTCGACGACAGCTGCGCCCGGAGCGCGCCGAACTGCCCGGAGAGGCTCTGCATCGAAGCCGCTGTCGAGGCGGCGCCGGCCCGCAGCTCCTCGGCCGTGCGGACACCGAGAGTCTCGGAGGTCGCGTCGAGTGAGGCCCGCACCTCGGCGACGGTGGTGCCGGCCTGCGTCAGCAGATCGTCCACCGCGGTGACGACCTCGATCGTGCGGCGCTCGAGGGCGAGCGGCGAGGCGTCGGAGGAGTCGAACGCGGCGCCCAGCGCCCCCTCGGTGGTCGGGTCGGTACTCAGGCCGGGCTGGACCGCCAGGTCGAAGGCGGGGACGGAGAAGTCGGCGACGTCGGCGACGAGGGTCAGCGTCGCCGTCGCGCCACCGCCCGGGGGAGCGAGGAGAGAGGCCCACTGCACGACGGCGTCTCCGTGCTCGTCGCGGCTGAGCACGCCGTTGGTGACGGCACCCGACTCGCTCTCGGTGACGACGCGGCTCGGCGGGACGCCCGGCAGGACCGCGGAGGCTGCGATCGTCAGCGGAGCGCCGACGAGTGCGCTGCGGCGGGCTGCACGACCGGCCGCGTCGAACGCGACCTCCTCGGGCCGGACCGTCAGGTTCTCCACCGCGAGCGAGATCTCGATCCGACCCGAGCGCCCGGCGAGCTCGGCCGGATCGGTGCCCGAGGCGTCGGCGGTGCGCCACGAGGGCCGGACACGGACCGGCAGGTCCGCGGAGACCTCGGCGGGATCGTAGACGGTGGTGGTCGCCGAGGTGTCGGACGGGTCGTCGCCGATGCCGAGGGCCGTCCCCTCGATCGCACGGACACCCCCGTCGGACGAGACGGCGACGGACACCGCCTGCAGCACCCTGGCGGCGGTGAGCGCCGGCTCCGGTGGCGTGCAGCCCGCCAGCACGGCGGCCACGACCGCGATCGCCGCTCCGGCCGTCGTCCTGCGAGCATTCGAGCGCACCCTGACCACCCCTCGTCCCGACGGGGCACCGGGCGGTGCCGCTCACGTCGACATGAGAGATGCTCGCAGATGAGCGGAACCCCGAGAGCCGGTGGCGCGCGATGACCTGCACCGCGCACCCCGGGGTCAGACGAGCTTCAGCTTCTTGCGGAGCGCCTGCACGTGCCCGGTCGCCCGGACGCCGTACTGCGCGAACTCGAGCGCTCCCTCGGCTCCGACGACGAACGTCGAGCGCAGCACGCCGACGACGGTCTTGCCGTAGAGGCTCTTCTCGCCCCACACCGCGTACGCGCGGTGCACGGTCATGTCGGGGTCGCTCAGCAGCGGGTACGCGATGCCCTGGGCGTCGGCCCAGCGGCGCAGCGCCTCCGGGGCGTCCCGCGAGATCCCGAGGACCTCGTAGCCGGAGTCGCGGAGGGACGCCGCGTTGTCGCGGAAGTCGCAGGCCTCCGTGGTGCAGCCGGGGGTGTCGGCCTCGGGGTAGAAGAACAGGATGACGCGCCGTCCGCGGTATTCCGTGAGCGAGACGGGCTCGCCGTCCTGGTTCGGCAGCGTGAACTCCGGAGCGGAGTCGCCGACGGCGAGGCGCGCCTCGGCGGGGAGGGGGGAGAGGTCGGTCATCGTCTGCTTCCGTCGGTCGTGGCGAAGGTGGTCAGGAGGCGCTGGAGCGAGTCGAGGCGCTCCGGTCCGCTGGCGCCCAGCAGTCCGCCCTCGACAGCCTCGATGATGGCGCAGTCGGGGGAGTCGGGCAGGTGCGTGCAGCCGCGCGGGCAGTCCCGGGCGATCACGGCGAGGGTCGTGAACGCGCCGAGGATGTTGTCGGTGTTCACGTGGCCGAGTCCGAACGAGCGGACGCCGGGGGTGTCGATGACCCAGCCGTGCCGGTCGCCGCGCTCCACGCGGAGCGAGACGGTGGAGGACGAGGTGTGCCGACCGCGGCCCGTCACGGTGTTCACGCGCCCGATGGCCCGGTGCGCGTCCGGGACGAGCTTGTTCACGAGGGTGGACTTGCCGACTCCGGAGTGCCCGACGACCACGGTCTCGTGGCCGAGGAGGGCGTCGGCGATCTCGTCGACCGGCGGCTCGTCCTGGCTCGAGAGGAACACGCGGAGGTCGAGCCCCTCGAAGTTGCGGAGGAACGGGGCCGGGTCCGCGAGGTCGGTCTTGGTGATGCAGAGCATCGGAGTGATCCCGGCGTCGAAGGCGGCGACCAGGTAGCGGTCGACCAGCCGGGTCCGGGGCTCGGGGTCGGCGGCGGCCACCACGCAGAGCATCTGGTCGGCGTTGGCGACGATCACGCGCTCGATCGCGTCGGTGTCGTCGGCGCTGCGGCGGAGGAGGGTCGACCGCTCGCGGATGCGGACGATGCGGGCGAGCGTCCCCTCGTCGCCGCTGGAGTCCCCGACCACGTCGACGCGGTCGCCGGCCACGATCGCCTGGCGCCGCAACTCGCGGGCCCGGGCCGCCGTGAACTCGTGCTCCTCGGGCGTCCCGTCGCCGATCATCACCGTGTAGCGACCCCGGTCGACGCCGAGCACCATCGCGATCTCGGCGTCCTCGTAGGCGGGCCTGTTCTTGGTCCGGGGCTTCGTGCCCTTCGGGTTCGGGCGCACCCGCGCGTCCGACTCGTCGTACCCGTCGAAGTCGTCGAGAGCACCGTCGGCGTCGAGGCCGCTGTCCGTCCACCACGACACGGGTCAGACCGATCCGGCGAGGGTCGTCCACAGCTCCGGGAACTGCGGGAGGGTCTTCGCTGTCGTCGCGACGTCCTCGATCAACACGCCGGGGACCACCAGGCCGATCAGAGCGCCGGCGTGGGCCATGCGGTGGTCCGAGTAGGTGCGCCAGCGGCCGCCGTGGAGCTCGGCGGGCTCGATGCGCAGACCGTCCTCGAGCTCCGTGACCCGGCCGCCGAGGCCGGTGATCTCGGCGGCGAGGGCGGCGAGGCGGTCCGTCTCGTGGTGACGGATGTGGCCGATCCCGGTCAGGGTGCTGGGAGTGGAGGCCAGCGCGGCGAGGGCGGCGAGGGCGGGGGCGAGCTCGCCTCCCTCCGACAGGTCGAGGTCCACGCCCAGGATCTCGTCGCCGCCCGTGACCACGAGGTCCTCGCCGTCGCGCTCGACGCGGGCGCCGAACAGCGGCAGGATCCGCTCGAGGTGCGCCCCGACCTGCGTGGTGACGGCCGGCCAGTGGCGAAGCCGGACGCGGCCGCCCGTGACGAGGGCCGCAGCGAGGAACGGCGCGGCGTTCGAGAGGTCGGGCTCGATCAGCACGTCGGCGCCGGCGATGGGCTGCGGCGCGACGGTCCACTCGCCGTCGGCGGGCGTGCCGACCTCGACGCCCCGTGCCGCCAGTGCGGCGACGGTCATGTCGATGTGGGGCCGGGAGGGGACGGCGCTGCCCTCATGGCGCAGGTGCAGTCCCTCCTCGAAGCGGGCGCCGGCCAGCAGGAGCGCCGAGACGAACTGGCTCGACCGCGAGGCGTCGACGACGACGTCGCCGCCCCGGACGGCCCCGGAGCCGTGGACGGTGAAGGGGAGCGCGCCGCGGCCGTCGTCGGCGACGTCGACGCCGAGCGCGCGGAGGGAGGCGATCGTCGCCCCCATCGGCCGCTTCGCCGCGTACGCGTCGCCGTCGAAGGTGGTGGGGCCGAGCGCGAGGCCGGCCAGCGGCGGGACGAAGCGCATCACGGTGCCCGCGAGCCCGCAGTCGATCGTCGTCGAGCCGAGCAGCTCCTCCGCGGGCTCCACGACCAGGTCGGCGCCGAAGCCGCCGGTCGAGCCGGACTCCCGGATCGTGGTGCCGAGCGAGCGCAGCGCCTCGATCATCAGGGCGCTGTCGCGGGAGTGCAGCGGCGCCCGCAGCGTGGAGGGTCCGTCCGCCAGAGCGGCGAGCACCAGCTCCCGGTTGGTCAGCGACTTGGAGCCGGGCAGGCCGACCTCGGCGTCGAGAGCGCCGGCCGCGAGGGGTGCGGGCCAGGCGTCGTCGCCGGGGAGCGCACGGGCGTCGCCGTACGGATCGAACTCGGGGGCGGAATAACGCGAGAAGACCATCGGTTGTCAGGATAGTCGGCGCGCAGGGCGTCGTCAGGAGCGTGACGGAGGCGGAGCATGACGGCAGCACCCCCGGTCCTCCGGAGCAGCAGGCCCGTCGCCCGGAGGCGCCCTCGTGCCGCAACCCCGGTCGTCCGCCGCGCCGCCGCTCTAGAATCGCTCGTGATGACTCGCGACGACGAACCCCGCACCACCCCCGCCGACGAGGCTCCCGAGCCCGCCGACGCGGAGCAGACGATCGTGGAGACCGTCGAGGAGTCGCTGGACGACGCCCCGGTCGAGGCTCCCGTCGATCTCCGCTCCCTCTTCGAGCAGCAGGCGCTGCCCTTCATCGACCAGCTCTACGCGGCCGGTCTGCGGATGACGAAGAACCCCTCCGACGCGCAGGACCTCGTGCAGGAGACGTTCGCGAAGGCGTTCGGCGCGTTCCGCCAGTTCGAGCAGGGCACCAACCTGAAGGCCTGGCTCTACCGCATCCTCACGAACACGTTCATCAACTCGTACCGCAAGAAGCAGCGCGAGCCCTACCAGAGCGCGATCGACGAGCTCGAGGACTGGCAGCTGGGCGGCGCCGAGTCGACCACGGCCACCTCCAGCCGCTCGGCCGAGGCGGAGGCGATCGACCACCTCCCCGACACCGCGGTGAAGGAGGCGCTCCAGGCGATCCCGGAGGACTTCCGGCTCGCCGTCTACTTCGCCGATGTCGAAGGCTTCTCCTACCAGGAGATCGCGGACATCATGAAGACCCCCGTCGGGACCGTCATGAGCCGGCTGCACCGCGGCCGGCGCATGCTGCGCGAACGACTCACCGACTACGCACGCGAGCGCGGATTCCGCGCCGCATTCACTTCCGGGAGCACGAAATGACCGACAGCGGCTGCACGAAGGCGAAGGCCGAGCTCGAGGAGTACCTCCACAACGAGCTGTGCAAGGAGGACGCCGCCGACATCCGCGAGCACATGGCGGGATGCGTCGACTGCGCCGATGAGGCGAAGGTCGGCGTGGTGCTGACGGTCGCCGTGCAGCGGGCGTGCAAGGAGACGGCGCCGGAGGACCTCCGCGCCCAGGTGCTCGGCATGCTCCGCGACGAGCACGCCGCGCACTCCCAGGCGCCCGCCCGCCTCTAGGCGCCGCACGACCCGGGGAGCCCCGGCCGTTCGAGACCTCCCGCGCACCGCGGGCCCTCGAGGGGCCGGGGCTCCGTCGTGTCCGGCGGCCTCCGGGCGCCGCGGCACCCGCACGTCGCGCGCGCTCCTGCCGGTCTCTGCGGGCCTGCGGTCAGGCACGGTCCGCCCGCAACGCGACGGGCCCGCCGGAACACGAGGTTCCGACGGGCCCGACCGCGTCGTGCGGACCGCGGGTCAGCGGGTGAGCGCCCGCGACAGCAGGTCGGCCTGCTCGGAGGCGTGCCGCTTGGCCGAGCCGGCCGCGGGGGAGGCCGCGGAGGGCCGCGAGACCACGCGCATGGACCGGCCCAGCTTCGGAGCGACCTCGAGGGCCATGAACGGCCAGGCGCCCTGGTTCTCGGGCTCGTCCTGCACCCAGACGAGCTCCGCGTCCGGGTATCGCTCGGCGATGCCGCGCAGCTCCTCGATCGGCGCCGGGTAGTACTGCTCGACCCGGACCAGCGCGATGCCGTCGTCGGGCTTCTTCTCGAGCTCCGCCTTGAGGTCGTAGTGGACCTTGCCGGCGTGGAGCAGGACGCGCTTCACGGCGGAGGCGTCCTCGATCCGCGCGTCGTCGATCACCGGCTGGAAGCGGCCCGAGGTGAAGTCCTCGACCGGGCTCGAGGCTCCGCGCAGGCGCAGCATCGCCTTCGGGGTGAAGACGATCAGCGGTCGGCGGGGCCGGGAGTAGGCCTGGCGGCGCAGCAGGTGGAAGTAGGACGCCGGCGTCGACGGGCGCGCGACGGTCATGTTCCGCTCCGCGCACATCTGCAGGTAGCGCTCGATCCGGGCCGACGAGTGGTCGGGGCCCTGGCCCTCGTAGCCGTGCGGAAGCAGGAGCACGAGCGACGAGCGCTGGCCCCACTTCTGCTCGGCCGAGGAGATGAACTCGTCGATCACGATCTGGGCGCCGTTCGCGAAGTCGCCGAACTGCGCCTCCCACAGCACGAGCGAGTCGGGCCGCTCCACCGAGTAGCCGTACTCGAACGCCATCGCCGCGTACTCCGAGAGCAGCGAGTCGTAGATCCAGAGCCGGGCCTGCTGGTCGGACAGGTTCATCAGCGGCAGCCACTCCTGGCCGTTCTCGCGGTCGTGGAGGACAGCGTGGCGCTGGACGAAGGTCCCGCGGCGCGTGTCCTGGCCGACGAGGCGCACCGGGGTGTCCTCGAGCAGCAGCGAGCCGAGCGCGAGCAGCTCGCCGAAGGCCCAGTCGATGGAGCCGGAGCGGCTCATCTCCTGGCGCTTCGCCAGCAGCTGCTGGAGCTTGGGGTGCACGGTGAAGCCCTCAGGGGGCGTCGTGAACGCGTCGCCGATGCGGGTGACGACCTCGGTCTTCACGCCGGTGACCTCGGGCTCGCCCGGGTAGTCCTCGCCCTGCTGCGCGTCGGGCAGCTCGAGGTCGGCCACGGAGTCGCCGTCGGCGGTGATCACGGGGATCGCGCCGGTCTGCGCGGCGTGGGTCTCGGCGAACGCGCGCTCCAGGCGGTCCTGGAAGTCCTGGTGGGCGCGGTCGTACTCCTCCTCGGTGATGTCGCCGCGTCCGACGAGCGCCTCGGTGTACAGCTTGCGGACCGAGCGCTTGGCCTCGATGAGGCTGTACATCAGCGGCTGGGTCATCGAGGGGTCGTCGCCCTCGTTGTGCCCGCGCCGGCGGTAGCAGATCAGGTCGATGACCACGTCGCGGTGGAACCGCTGGCGGTACTCGAACGCGAGCTGCCCGACGTGGACGACAGCCTCGGGGTCGTCGCCGTTCACGTGGAAGATCGGCGCCTGGATCGTCTTCGCGCCGTCGGTCGAGTAGATCGAGGTGCGGGCCTCGTGAGGGGGAGTCGTGAACCCGACCTGGTTGTTGATGTTGATGTGGATCGTGCCGCCGGTGCGGTACGCGCGCAGCTGCGACATCTGCAGGGTCTCGACCACCACGCCCTGGCCCGCCATCGCGGCGTCGCCGTGGACGAGGATCGGCAGCGTGGTGAAGGTGCCGATGGGCTTGCGGTCCTGCTTGGCGCGGACGATGCCCTCGAGCACGCCGTTCACGGCCTCGAGGTGCGAGGGGTTCGCCGCCAGGTAGACCGGGATCTCCTCGCCCGCCGCGCCGCGGAAGGTGCCCTCGGTGCCGAGGTGGTACTTCACGTCTCCGGAGCCCTGGACCGTGCGCGGGTCCTGGGTGCCCTCGAACTCGCGGAAGATCTGGCCGTAGGTCTTGCCGGCGATGTTGGTCAGCACGTTCAGGCGGCCGCGGTGGGCCATGCCGATCGCGACCTCGTCGAGGTGCTCGTCGGCCGCGCCCTGCAGGACGGCGTCGAGCAGCGCGATGAGCGACTCCCCGCCCTCGAGCGAGAAGCGCTTCTGGCCCACGTACTTGGTCTGCAGGAAGGTCTCGAAGGCCTCGGCCTCGTTGAGCTTGCCCAGGATGCGCAGCTGCTCGTCGTGGCCCGGCTTCTCGTAGCCGCGCTCGAGCTTCTGCTGCATCCAGGCGCGCTGCTCCGGGTCCTGGATGTGCATGTACTCGACGCCGACGGTGCGGCAGTACGAGTCGCGGAGGATCCCGAGGATGTCGCGCAGCTTGAGCTGGCGCTTGCCGCCGAAGCCGTCCGTGACGAACTCGCGATCGAGATCCCAGAAGGTGAGGCCGTGGCTCTCGATGGCGAGGTCGGGGTGCGAGCGCTGCACGTACTCCAGCGGGTCGACGTCGGCCATCAGGTGCCCGCGGACGCGGAACGAGTTGATGAGCTCCTGCACGCGGGCGGTCTTGGAGACGCGCTCGGCGAGGTCGACGGCGATGTCCGTGGACCAGTGGATCGGGTCGTAGGGGATGCGAAGCGCGGCGAAGATGTCCTCGTAGAACCCGCGGCCGCCGAGCAGGAGCTCGTGCACGATCTTGAGGAACTCGCCCGAGCCGGCACCCTGGATGACGCGGTGGTCGTAGGTCGAGGTCAGGGTGATGGTCTTGCCGATGCCCAGCTCGACCAGCGTCTTCTCGGACGCGCCCTGGAACTCCGCCGGGTACTCGAGGGCGCCGGCTCCGATGATGCAGCCCTGGCCCTTCATCAGGCGGGGGACGGAGTGGACCGTGCCGATGCCGCCGGGGTTCGTCAGCGAGAGCGTGGTGCCCGCGAAGTCGCCGGCGACGAGCTTGTTGCCGCGCGCGCGCTTGACCAGGTCCTCGTAGGCCGAGAGGTAGGCCGTGAAGCTCAGCGTGTCGGCGCGCTTGATGCTCGGCACGAGCAGGGCGCGCGTGCCGTCGGGCTTCGGCATGTCGATCGCGATGCCGAGGTTGACGTGCGCCGGGGCGACGACCGCGGGCTTGCCGTCGACCTCGTCGTAGAACACGTTCTGGCTCGGGAAGTCCTTGAGCGCGAGGATGAGCGCCCAGCCGATCAGGTGCGTGAACGAGACCTTGCCGCCGCGGGTGCGGCGCAGGTGGTTGTTGATGACGATGCGGTTGTCGATCATCAGCTTCGCCGGGATCGTGCGGACGCTCGTCGCAGTGGGGATGCTGAGGCTGGCGTCCATGTTGGTCGCGAGGCTCTTCGCCATGCCGCGGAGCGGGGTGACGACGTCCTCGTCCGGCGTCGAGTCCTCGGCGGAGGGCTTGCTCACCGGAGCGTCGGCCGGGATCGGCTGCGCCTTCGGCTGCTTCGACGTGGTGCGGGAGGCGGGGGTCGACTCGGAGGAGGAGGCGGCGGCGGGATGGGTCACGGCGCCTCCGCCGCTCGACGAGACGCGCTCGGCGGCAGCGGCGGGCTTCGAGGCGGCGGGCGCGGGGGCCGCGGCAGGAGCCGGAGCCGGAGCGTCCTTGCCGGAGTTCGCGAGCTGGGCGCCGTAGCGCTCCAGGATGGGCCACCAGGACTCGTCCACCGAGGCGCGGTCGGCGCTGTACTGCTCGTACAGCTCCTCCACGAGCCACTCGTTGGCTCCGAAGTCCTCCGCGCCCTGCTCTGTTCCTGCTCCGGTCAACTGGCTCGACACAGCCGATCGCCCACTCTCTCCGTTGATTCGTCCTCGATCATACGGACGGGCCCGTCGCATCCCTCGGCGCCTGCCACCGCGGCGGAGGAGGTCGTCCTCGCACCAGCGGGAACCGGTGCCGTCGCCTGGTCCCGTCCCGGTCGCCAAGCCTAGCCCCGTTCCCTGCACGGCCGACCCGGGGCCGCGCCGGAGTAGCGTTTCCCCCATGCGTTTCTCCGGCGGAACACCCTCAGGCGACCTCACCTACTCGGACGTCTTCCTCGTCCCCGGCCGCTCGTCGGTGACGAGCCGCCTCGACGTCTCGCTCGCTCCGGGCGACGGCACCGGGGCGACGATCCCCGTCGTCTCCTCCAACATGAACTCGGTCACCGGTCAGCGCCTCGCAGCGACGCTCGCGCGCCGGGGCGGGCTCGGCGTCCTCCCGCAGGACATGCCTCTGCAGGCGCTGGACGCCGCGATCCGCTGGGTGAAGCGCCAGCCGGTCGCTTTCTCCGGCGCCCTCACCGCCTCGCCGGCGACGACCGTGGAGGAGGCGCTGCGCATCCTGCCGGCCGTCGCCGGCCACGGCTTCGTGGTGCAGGAGGAGGGCGGCGCGATCCTCGGCTGCGTCCCGGCCGCGCGCCTGGCGACCGCGCTGCCGGACGCGCGTCTGGGCGACCTGGTGCACTCCGCCACGCCCTCGATCGACGCCGACGACGTGCCTACCGCGCGGGCCGCCTTCGACCTCATGGTGGCCGCCGACCTCGACTTCGCCCCGGTGCTGCACCACGGCGCCCTGGTCGGCACGCTGTCGCGCACCGGCGCCCTCCGCTCCACCGTCTACGACCCGGCGCTCGACGCGGACGGGCGTCTGCGCGTCGCGGCGGCGATCGGCATCAACGGCGACGTCGAGGCGAAGGCGCGCGCGCTCGTCTCCGCGGGCGTCGACGTCCTCGTCCTCGACACCGCGCACGGCCACCAGGAGGGGATGCTCCGGGCGCTCCGGACGGTCTCCGCGCTCGATCTCGGAGTGCCGATCGCGGCGGGCAACGTCGTCATGGCCGACGCGGTGGACGACCTCGTCGACGCGGGAGCGGACATCCTCAAGGTCGGCGTCGGCCCCGGCGCGATGTGCACCACCCGGATGATGACCGCGGTCGGCCGCCCGCAGTTCTCGGCCGTCCTCGAGACGGCCGAGCGCGCGCACGAGCTGGGCGCCCACGTCTGGGCGGACGGCGGGGTGCGCTACCCGCGCGACGTCGCCCTCGCGCTGGCCGCGGGCGCCGCCTCCGTGATGATCGGCTCCTGGTTCGCCGGCACGATCGAGGCTCCGGGGGAGCTGCGCAGCGACGCGGCCGGCCGGGTCTACAAGGAGAGCTGGGGCATGGCCTCGGCCAAGGCGGTGCAGGAGCGCTTCGACCGCCTCGACGCGTACGAGCTCGCCCGCAAGCGCCTCTTCGCCGAGGGCATCTCCTCCTCCACCATCTACCTCGATCCGCTGCGGCCCTCGGTCGAGGACCTGCTCGACATGATCACGTCGGGGGTCCGCTCGTCCTTCACCTACGCCGGAGCCCGGAGCGTGGCCGACTTCCACGAGCGGGCGCACGTGGGCCTGCAGTCGGCCGCGGGCTACGAGGAGGGCAAGGCGCTGCCGGTCAGCTGGTGAGCGGGCGCCGCGTGCTAGAACCGAGCCCATGACCATCGTCGACAACGCCGTGTACGTCGGCGGCCGCCGCATCCGGAACCCCGACTCGCTCGAGGACACCTTCGAGCTGATGCGCGACGAGCACGGCATGGCCTGGATCGGCCTCTACCGCCCGACGCGCGAGGAGGTCGAGGCGGTCGCCGAGGAGTTCGGGCTGCACCCGCTCGCCGTCGAGGACGCGCTGAGCGGGCACCAGCGGGCCAAGCTCGAGCGCTACGACGACGGGCTCTTCGTCGTGCTGCGGCCGGCGCGCTACGCGGACGCCGCCGAGACGGTCGTCTTCGGCGAGCTGCACGTCTTCGTCGGCCCCGACTTCGTGGTCACCATCCGGCACGCCGATTCCCCGGACCTCGCCCGCGTGCGCCGCCGCCTGGAGGAGGATCCGGCCCTCCTCGCCCGCGGGCCCGAAGCGGTGCTCTACGCGATCCTCGACCAGGTCGTCGACGAGTACGCGCCGGTGGTGTTCGGCGTCCAGGGCGACGTGGACGAGATCGAGGACCAGCTCTTCGGCGACGACTCGGACGACGGGCTCTCGGAGCGCATCTACCGGCTCTCGCGCGAGGTCATCCACTTCCAGCGCTCGGTGCAGCCGCTGACCGCCCTGCTGCACGAGCTGCTGCAGGAGTCGACGCCCGTGGAGGGGGAGCCCTCGCCCTCGCCGGAGCGGATCGAGCTGCGCCGGTCACTCCGCGACGTGCTCGACCACACCATCCGCGTGACGGAGGCGGTCGACTCCCTGCGCGCGATCCTCGACAAGGCGCTCACGGTGCACTCGACGCTCGTCTCGCGCCGGCAGACCGAGACCGGGCTCGCCCAGAACGACGTGGTCCGCAAGATCTCCTCGTGGGCGGCGATCCTCTTCGCCCCGACGCTCGTGGCCGGCATCTACGGGATGAACTTCGACGACATGCCGGAGCTGCACTGGCGCCTCGGCTACCCCTGGGCGCTGGGCCTGATGGTGCTGTTCGGCTTCGCGCTCTACGCGGTGTTCAAGCGGAAGAAGTGGCTCTGAGCCGCGGCATCGGAGCACGCCCGGCGGCGCTCCGCGGCGGGTAGACTCGGCGCCACAATGGACGACCCTCCCTCTGCGCATCCGGCCTGTTCCGCTCACTGCAGTGCTCCTCGGACTCCCGCTCGCCGCTCACGGTCCGCCGCTCCGCCGGCCCGCCCCGTCCGGCCCTCCTCGCACCTCCCTCTCGTGACCGGGGGCGACCACCGTGGGAACTGAGTGGCTCCTGCTCGGAGTCGGCCTGCTGCTGACCCTGGGGACCGGCGTCTTCGTCGCCAGCGAGTTCGCGCTGGTGAACCTCGACCGGGCCGATCTCGAAGCCCGTCGCGACCGCGGCGAGACGCGCCTGGGCATGACCATCGCGGCCCTGCGCGTCACCTCCACGCACCTCTCGAGCGCGCAGCTGGGCATCACCCTCACGACGCTGCTCACCGGCTACACGATGGAGCCCGCCCTCTCGACGCTGCTCCAGGAGCCGTTCAGCGGACTCGGCATCCCGGAGGAGGCGCTCGCGCCGGTCATGACGGTGGTCGCCATCGTCATCGCGACCCTGCTGTCGATGATCCTCGGCGAGCTGGTCCCCAAGAACTTCGCCCTCGCCCTGCCGCGGGCGACCGCGAAGCTCGTCGTGCCGCTGCAGACCGCGTTCACGACGGTGTTCCGCCCGGCCGTCGCCCTGCTGAACGGCAGCGCGAACGCCCTGCTGCGCCTGGTCGGCATCGAGCCGAAGGAGGAGCTCTCGGGCGCCCGCAGCGCCGAGGAGCTCTCGAGCCTCGTGCGCCACTCCGCCAGTGCCGGACTGCTCGAGGAGGACACGGCCGACCTGCTCGGGCGCACCCTCCGCTTCTCCGCCCTCACCGCGGGCGACGTGATGACGCCGCGCCTGCGCCTGTCGACGGTCGAGCGCGCGAGCACCGCGCAGGACGTGCTCGACCTCGCCCGAACCACCGGGTTCTCGCGCTTCCCGATCACGGACGACGACATCGACGACATCGTCGGAGTCGTGCACGTCAAGCAGGCCGTCGCCGTGCCCCGCGGCAAGAGGTCCGACGTCCCGGTCACGGCGCTGCGCTCCGAGCCGCTCCGCGTCCCCGAGACCATGAAGCTCGACGTGCTGCTCACCGAGCTGCGCGGACGCGGCTTCCAGCTCGCGGTCGTCGTCGACGAGTACGGCGGGACGGCGGGCGTCGCCACGCTCGAGGACCTGGTCGAGGAGCTGGTCGGCGAGGTCGCCGACGAGCACGACCGCTCCCGGGCCGACGTGGTCAAGCTCCCCGGCTCCACCACCTTCCCCGGCATGCTCCGCCCCGACGAGGTCCTCGACCGCGCCGGCGTGCACATCCCCGAGGAGGGGCCCTACGAGACGGTCGCCGGATTCGTGATGAGCGAGCTCGGCCGCCTCCCCGCCGTCGGCGACCGGGTCGACGTCGAGGGCGGGTCTCTGCGCGTCGAGCGCCTGGACGGCCGCCGCATCGACCGCCTCCGCTTCACGCCCGATCCCGACGCGGATCCCGACGGGATCCCCGACCCGCTCGCCGACGTCGCCCGCGGACACCGCGGACGGAAGGAGTCCGACGATGAGTGACTGGGCCGGAATCGCCTGGCTCGTGGTGCTCCTCGCCGCGAACGCCTTCTTCGTCGGAGCGGAGTTCGCGGTCATCTCCGCGCGCCGCTCCCAGATCGAGCCCCTCGCGGAGAGCGGACGCCGCAGCGCGATCACCGCGCTCGCCGCGATGGAGCACGCCACACTGATGCTCGCGACCACGCAGCTGGGCATCACCGTCTGCTCGCTGCTGATCCTCAACGTGAGCGAGCCGGCGATCCACCACCTGCTCGAGGTGCCGCTGCACGCCGTCGGCATTCCCGACGAGCTCTCCGGCACCGTCGCCTTCGTCATCACGCTGCTGATCGTGTCGTTCCTGCACGTGGTGCTCGGCGAGATGGTCCCCAAGAACATCTCGTTCTCGATGCCCGACCGCGCCGTGCTCCTCCTGGCGCCGCCGCTCGTCGCCATCGCCCGGGTCCTCCGCCCGATCATCGTCGCCCTCAACGCGGTCTCGAACGGAGTGCTCCGCCTCTTCAAGGTGGAGCCCAAGGACGAGGCGAACAGCACCTTCACGCTCGAGGAGGTGCAGACGATCGTCGACCAGTCCACCCGCGAGGGCACGCTCCGCGACTCGACCGGGACCCTCCTCGCCGCGTTCGAGTTCACCGAGAAGAAGGTCCACGACGTCGCCCTGCCCCTCGACGGGATCGTCAGCCTCCCCAGCGGAGCGACCCCCGCCGACGTCGAGCGCGCCGTCGCCAAGCACGGCTTCTCGCGCTACGTGATCCTCGGCGAGGACGGCACCCCCGAGGGCTACATCCACCTCAAGGACGTCCTCGACCTCGACGGCGACACGGAGGGCGCCAAGTTCCGCCTCCCCGTCCCCGCCAAGCGCATCCGCCAGCTCGCCTCGATCTTCGAGGCCACCGACCTCGAGGACGCCCTCGCGATCATGCGGCGCACCGGCGCCCACCTCGCCCGCGCGTTCGACGAGCAGGGCCGCGCCACCGGAGTGCTGTTCCTCGAGGACATCATCGAGGAGCTCGTCGGCGAAGTCGACGACGCCACCCGCCGCTAGGCGCGGGCCGCGGAGGGGCCGTCTGCGGCGTTGTCGTCGGGCGCGATACCGCCGGTATCGCTTCCTCCTCCGCCTTGCATCCGACCCCTCCTCGGCCCGCGCCCGCGGGTGCTGGAGGGGGCGTTGTCGTCGGGCGCGATACCGCCGGTATCGCTTCCTCCTCCGCCTTGCATCCGACCCCTCCTCGGCCCGCGCCCACGGGTGCTGGAGGGGGCGTTCGCGGCGTTGTCGTCGGGCGCGGTACCGCCGGTACCGCTTCCTCCTCCGCCCAGCGACTGCCCCCTCCAGCACACGCGCCCCCCTGGAGAAAGGGGAGAGGGGTGCGGCTGCGCCGGCACCAGTGCGCCGCGCCGGCATCAGTGCGGCTGCGCCGGCACCGGGCGGCTCCGTCGCAGGGCGACGTAGGGTGGCGGGATGGGTGAGCGGGTCGGGACGGCGGAGGCGGCGCGGAGCATCAGGGTGCCGCGGGAGGACGACGACAAGTACACGCGCGGGGTGCTGGGGATCGCGACCGGGTCGGAGCGGTACCCGGGAGCGGCGGTGCTCGGCGTCGAGGCGGCGGTGCGGACGGGAGTCGGCATGGTCCGGTACCTCGGACCGGAGCGGCCCGCGGGACTGGTGCTCGCCCGGCGGCCGGAGGTCGTGACCGCGGTGGGGCGCGTGCAGGCCTGGCTCGTCGGCTCCGGCACCAGCGCCGAGGACCGCAGCGACGAGGAGCGGCGCACCCTGATCGAGCAGCTGCACTCGGGAGTCCCGGTGGTGCTCGACGCGGGCGCGCTCGACCTGATCGACGAGGCCGCAGGCCCGGTCGTCATCACGCCGCACTACCGCGAGCTCGCCGGAGTGCTCGGCCGAGCGGGTCTGGACGCGGACGCCGCGACGATCGCCGAGGCCCCGGGGGAGTGGGCGCGCCGGGCGGCGGACGGCCTCGGAGTCTGCGTGCTCCTCAAGGGCGGCACCACCCACGTCGTCGCGGGCGGCGTCGAGCTCGAGGTCTCCGGATCCACGCCCTGGCTGGCGACCGCGGGCAGCGGCGACGTCCTCGGCGGCGTGCTCGGCGCACTCCTCGCCGGTCGGGCCGCGGACGCCGAGGCGGCCGGGGCGACTCTGACCGCGGAGGACCTCGCCCCCGTGGCCGCCGCGGCCGCCGTCCTGCACGCGGAGGCCGGACGGAGCGCCTCCGCCGGCGGCCCGATCGCCGCGCTCGACATCGCGGAGCACCTGCCCGGAGTGGTCGCCGCACTCCTGCGCTGACACGCCCGTTGGACGAGCGCTGAACCGAACCGGGACCGCCGCCGTTGTCCTGGAGGAAGCGACGCCCGCGGCCCGGCTCACCGGCTCCGCACCGCCGCCTCATCGGGTGCTCGAAGCGAGCACCTCTACCGTCGGATCCGCCGCGTCCGCCTTGACCAGGAGAACAGACATGACCGCGAAGACCACGACTCCCGCCCGCTACGCCCTGACCCTCCTCGCCGGCGCCGGCACCCTCGCCGCGCTCGCCGCCTGCTCCAGCACCACCACGACCGGGAGCGACGCCGCCGACGCGGCGACCACCACCGCTCCGAGCACCGCCACCAGCTCCGCCCCCGAGGCGACCGGCGCCGCGTCCTCCGCCGCGAGCGGCAGCAGCTACGCCGACGGCACCTACGAGGCCGAGGGCGCCTACACCTCGCCCGGAGGGAACGAGAAGGTGGGCGTCTCGCTGACCCTCGCCGACGGCGTCGTCACCGACGTGACCGTGACCCCGGAGTCGGAGAACCCCACCGGCCAGCAGTACCAGTCGCGCTTCGCGGGCGGCATCGCGGGCGAGGTCGTCGGCAAGCAGCTCGACGAGCTGAAGGTCTCCAAGGTGTCGGGGTCCTCCCTCACCTCCGGCGGCTTCAACGACGCCGTCGAGACCATCAAGGCCGATGCCACGGCCTGACGCCCCGACGGTCCTCGGCCACGCGTGGCGGTTCGACGCGATCGGCACCGGCTGGCAGATCGACACCGCCGAGCCGCTCGAGCCCTCCCACCGCTCGCGGGTCGAGGCGCGCATCGCGGAGTACGACCGCACCTGGTCGCGGTTCCGTGACGACTCCGCCGTCTCGCAGCTGCGGGTCGGAGGCGAGCACGTCTTCCCCGACGAGGCGGCCGACCTCTTCGCACTGTACGACGTGCTCGACGAGCTGACCGGCGGGGCGGTCACCCCCTTCGTCGGCGGCTCTCTCGAGCAGCTCGGCTACGACTCCGCGTACACCCTCGTCCCGCGCGGACCCGCCGTCCCCGCTCCCTCCTGGGCCGCCGCCCGACGCGGGGCGGCGGGACTGCGGGTCGAGCCCGGGACCGTCGTCGACGTCGGCGCCGCGGGCAAGGGCCAGCTCGTCGACCTCGTCCTCGAGGAGCTCGACGGAGTCGGGCCCGCCGTCGTCGACGCGAGCGGCGACCTCCGGGGCATCGGAGCCGGACCCGTCCGGGTCGGCCTCGAGCACCCGTGGGACCCGAGCAGCGCACTGGGAGTGGCGGTGCCCGGCGACCGCGCGCTCTGCGGCTCGGCGAGCAACCGCCGCGCCTGGGGCAGCGGCCTCCACCACGTCCTCGACGGGCGGACCGGAGCTCCGGTCGAGAGCATCGTCGCCGCCTGGGCGGTGGCCGACACGGCCCTCGTCGCCGACGGGCTCGCGACCGCGCTGTTCGTCTGTCCGCCCGAGGCCCTCGCCGAGCGCTTCGACTTCGAGTTCGTCCGCGTCCGCAGCGACGGCACCCTCCACTACTCGCCTTCCTTCCCCGGAGAGGTCTTCCGATGATCGGCACCTTCGACCGCGCCCTCGGCCGCGTCACCACCTACCGGCTGGTCTGGATGACGCTCGCCGCGCTCCTGCTCGTCGCCGTCGGCTACGCCGCAGCCGGCCTGATCTTCTCGACGCCGCTCGAGATCCTCGGCACGACGCTCGTCGCCGTCGCCTCGACGGCCCTGGTCAGCGCGGTCCTCGCGCGGCTGTTCCGCAGCCGCGCGCACCTGGAGTCCTCGCTCGTCACCGGTCTGCTGATCGCCTGCCTGCTCTTCCCGACGGCCGATCCTCGCGGGCTCGCCGTGATCGCGCTCGTCGGCGCGATCGCCGCCGCGTCCAAGTACGTCCTGGCCTGGCGGGGCCGCCACCTCTTCAACCCGGCCGCGGTCGCCGTGCTGATCATCGGCTTCACCGGGCTCAACGCCGGAGCCTGGTGGATCGCCAGTGGCGCGATCTGGCCGTTCGTCGTCGTGGGTTCCCTCCTGATCGTCGCGCGGGTCCGCCGCTGGGCCGTCTTCGCCGTCTTCGTCGTCGTCGCCGGCGGGGTGTCCGTGCAGCAGGCGGTGCAGAACGGCCAGGACCTCGGCGCCGCGGCGGCCCTGGTCCTCACGGCCTACCCCTTCGTCTTCGCCGGCGCCTTCATGCTGACGGAGCCGCTCACGCTCGCGCCGCGCCGCTCGCAGCAGCTGCTCATCGCGGTCGTCGCAGCGCTCGTGGCGAGCGTCCCCTTCCACATCGGCGTCGTCTCCGCCACTCCGGAGCTGGGTCTCGTGGTCGGCAACGCCCTCGCGTTCGCCTTCGCGTTCCGCCAGCGTCGGCGGCACACGCTCGAGCTCGCCTCGACCCGCGTGCTGGCGCCGGGCATCGCGGAGTACCGCTTCCGCTCCCGCTCGCCGCTGGCCTTCGAGCCGGGCCAGTGGCTCGAGCTCGACCTGCCGCACCGCGCCGACAGCCGGGGCAGCCGGCGCACCTTCTCGGTCTCCTCCGCTCCGTCCGACGGCGAGATCGCGATCGCCCTGCGGATGCCGGAGAAGGCGAGCAGCTTCAAGCGCGCCCTCGCCGCGCTGGGGCCCGGCGACTCGCTCCGGGCGACGAGCGTCGGCGGTGACTTCGTCCTGCCGGCCGATCCCACCGTGCCGCTGCTGCTGGTTGCGGGCGGCATCGGGATCACCCCGTTCGCCAGTCAGCTCCGCTCGCTCGCGGACGGTCCGCGGCGCGACGTCGTCGTCGTGGTCGCCGCGCCGAGCCTCGCCGAGGTCGCGTACCGCGACCTGCTGCAGGAGTCGGGGGCCCGGGTCGTGCTCTGCTCGAAGGAGGCGCCGACCGACCTGCCCGCACGGTGGTCGCACGTCACAGGCCGACTGACCGCCGAGCTGCTCGCGGACGCGGTGCCGGACGCCGGCCGCCGCGTGGGCTACGTCTCCGGGTCGCCGTCGTTCGTCGACTCGGTCCGCGGCGCCCTGCGCGGTGCCGGGGCGAAGCGGATCCGCACCGACGCGTTCGCCGGCTACTGAGTTCATCGGGTCGTGACGCCTGCGGGCTGCTGACGCCTGCGGGCTGCTGACACCCGCGGGCTGCTGACGCCCGCCGTCTGCTGACGCCCGGCGGCGACCGACGCCGCCGGGCAACCGATGCCCGGCGGGAGCGGCGCTCTCAGGCGGGCTCAGGTGCTGCCAGGGTCCCGTTCAGCGGCCCCTCTACAATGACGCGGTGCCGTCCTCCCCTCCTCGAGCGTCCTCCCACCCCCTCGCCCGGCTGCGCGAGAACCGCGACTCCGTCGCCGTGCTCTGGGGCGCCTTCGCGCTGGTGCACGTGGTGCTCTCCCTCCTGGCGCTGTTCGCTCCGGGTCTGCCGATGGGCGACGTCAGCATCGTCTACAAGGAGTGGATGAGGACCGCCGTCGAGGGCGGCGGCATCGCCGGGATCGACACGGGCTGGGTCTACCCGATCCTCGCCTGGGGCCCGATCGCCGCCTCCTGGCTCTTCGGCTCGGCGGGCTACGACCTGATGTGGCTCGTCCTCGTCGCGCTCGCCGACGCCGCCGCCTTCGCCCTGCTGCTGCGCGGCCGGTCGGCACCGCGCCTCGCGGCGGCGCGCTGGTGGCTGCTGTTCCTCGTCCTCCTCGGGCCGATCGCGATCGGCCGCATCGACGCCTTCACCGCGCCGCCGGCCATCGCCGGGATGCTCTGGGCGGCGACCCGTCCGGGCGTCGCGGCGCTGCTGCTGACCGTGGCCACCTGGATCAAGGTGTGGCCGGCCGCGATCCTCGCCGCTGCCGTGCTGGTCCTGCGCGGACGGCTGCGGATGATCCTCGTCCCCGCGGTCGCCTCCGTGATCATCGTGCTCGCGGTCGTCCTCGTCGGCGGCGGGGACCAGGTCTTCAGCTTCGTCACCGATCAGACCGATCGGGGCCTCCAGATCGAGGCCGTCGTGAGCACTCCCTGGATGTGGCTGTCGGTCCTCCCGGGATCGGGGAGCTACGTCTACTACGCCGCCGACATCAACACCTTCGAGATGCACGGGCCCGGCACCGAGTTCGCGGCGAGCCTGATGACCCCGCTGCTCGCTCTGGCCATGCTCGGCGTGGCCCTGCTGGGTGCCCGTGCTCTCGCCCGCCGGGCGGACCCCGCCAGGCTGTTCCCGCTGCTCGCGCTGACCTTCGTGGTCGTGTTCATCGACACCAACAAGGTGCTCTCGCCGCAGTACATCGTCTGGCTCGCGCCGCCGGTGATCGCCGGGCTGATCGCGTGCCGCGACGGCGCGTTCGACCGGCCCGCGAAGCTGACCCTCGTCACTGCGGCTCTGACCCAGGTGGTCTACCCGTACCTCTACCTCTTCCTCCTCTGGTCGCACTGGTGGATGGTGCTCGTGCTGACCGTGCGGAACATCCTCCTCGTGGTGCTGCTCGGCTGGCTGCTGCGCGAGCTGTGGAGGATGGGGACGGCGCGGGTCGTCGCACCCGGCGCCACGACTTCCGCGTCGTCGCTGACCGGCGAGACCCGCCTGGCGCCCCAGGGCTCGTAGGCTCGGAGGGCGCGGGGCCGGCACGCGGTGCGCGCAGTCAAGGAGGCTCCCATGCTCGTCGCATTCTCGGTCGCACCGTCCGGGGGCGAGGCGCCCGACGCGTCCGTCCACGACGCCGTCGCCGCCGCCGTCCGCATCGTCCGCGAGAGCGGCCTGCCGTCGCGGACGACCTCGATGTTCACCGAGATCGAGGGGGAGTGGGACGAGGTCTTCGACGTCGTCAAGCGCGCGACGGAGGCCGTCGGAGCGTTCGGGACGCGCGTGTCGCTCGTCCTGAAGGCGGACATCCGCCCCGGCTACTCGGGCGAGATCGACGGCAAGATCGCCCGGCTGAACGACGCGCTGGGGGAGTAGCGGGTCCCCGCCGCGACCTCTCGCGTGCGGGTGTGCTCGAATCGATTCGACATCCGTCCGATCCTGAGTAGCCTTGAGCGGTGACGCTCTCGCCCGCTCGGACCCGCCTCGCCCTGCTCGCCCTCGCGATGGGGGGCTTCGGCATCGGCTCGACCGAGTTCGTCGCGATGGGGCTCCTCCCGCAGCTCGCCGCCGACCTCCTCCCCGGAGTCTGGGCCGCGAGCCAGGAGCAGGCCGTCTCGCAGGCGGGGATGCTGATCTCGGCCTACGCGCTCGGTGTCGTGGTCGGCGCCCCCACCATCGCCGCCGCAGCGGCGCGCTGGCCGCGCAAGAGGCTCCTCCTGACCCTCCTCGTCGCCTTCACCGTCGGGACGATCGGCTCGGCGCTGCTCCCGAGCTTCCCGCTCGTCCTCGCCGCGCGCTTCGTCGCCGCGCTCCCGCACGGCGCCTACTTCGGCATCGCCTCCCTGGTCGCCGCCGACCTGATGGGTCCCGGCAAGCGCGGCAAGGGAGTCGCGTTCGTCCTCTCCGGGCTCACGATCGCGAACGTCGTCGGCGTGCCCGCGATCACCTGGGTCGGGCAGGTGGCCGGCTGGCGCAGCGCCTACCTCGTGGTCGCGGTGCTCTTCGCGCTGACCGTCGTGGCCGTCCAGCTGCTGGTGCCCGCGCAGCCCGGGAATCCGGCGGCGACCGTCCGCAACGAGCTGCGGGCGTTCGGGCGCCTGCAGGTCTGGATGACCCTCCTCGTCGGCGCCATCGGCTTCGGCGGACTCTTCGCGATGTACAGCTACATCTCGCCGCTCGCGACCGAGGTGACGGGCCTGCCGCTCGGCGCGGTCCCGTGGATCCTGGTCGTCATCGGCCTCGGGATGACCGTCGGCAACCTCGTCGGCGGCTGGGCCGCCGACCGCGACGTGCGGCGGGCGCTGGTGGTGTTCTTCGCCGGCGTCGGCGTCTCGCTGATCGGACTCGCGCTGTCGGCCTCGTCGGTCGTCGGCCTGGTGGTGTTCGCGTTCCTCTCGGCGGGCTTCTCGGCGGCCGCGTCGCCCGCGATCCAGACCCGGCTGATGGACGTGGCGCGCGACAGCCAGACGATCGCGGCCGCGCTCAACCACTCCGCCCTGAACATCGGCAACTCGGTGGGTGCCGCGCTCGGCGGCCTGACGATCGCCGCCGGACTGGGCTACCTGTCGCCCATCTGGGTCGGCGTGGGCCTGACCGCGGCCGGAATCGTGCTCGCCTTCGGCAGCATCGCGATCGACCGCGCCCGGGGCACGGTCTACCCGGTCCACCGCGAGCCCGCCCAGCCGGGCACCGGCGGCATCCCGGTCGACGCGCTGTAAGCAGAGCGCGGCCAGGGCCTCTGGAAGACTCTCGGCATGCGCGCCGTGAGCTACTCGTCCTTCTCCGCCCTCCCCGCGATCGTCGAGGTCCCGGAGCCCGTCTGCCCCGTCGACGGCGTCGTCGTCCGCGTCGCGGCGACCGGGGTGTGCCGGAGCGACTGGCACGCGTGGAAGGGGCACGACGACTCGGTCGTCCTGCCGCAGATCCCCGGGCACGAGTTCGCCGGGACGGTGATCGCGACGGGAGCCCAGGTGTCGCTCTTCGCGGTCGGTGACCGGGTCACGGCGCCGTTCGTGTTCGCCTGCGGCGACTGCGAGCAGTGCCGGGAGGGGGCGACGCAGGTGTGCCTCCGCCAGCAGCAGCCGGGATTCACCCTCGACGGGTCGTTCGCCGAGGCGGTGGCCGTGCCGGGTGCGGACCTGAACCTGGTGCGCCTGCCCGACTCCGTCGGCTTCGTCGAGGCGGCCGGTCTCGGCTGCCGCTTCGGGACCGCGTACCACGCCCTGCACGAGCGCGGCCGGGTCGCCCCGGGGGAGTGGGTCGCGGTGCTGGGCTGCGGCGGAGTCGGCCTCTCCGCGGTGATCGTCGCGCTCGCGGCCGGGGCCCGCGTGGTGGCGTCGGACGTCTCCGCCCCGGCGCGGGAGGCCGCGGCCGCGCTCGGGGCGGTGACCGTCCCCGGAGGCGAGGGTGCCGCCGAGGCGATCCGGGCGGCGACCGGAGGAGGGGCGCATCTGGCGGTCGACGCCGTCGGCAGCAGGGTCACCGCGGAGGCGTCGATCGCCGCCCTGCGTCCGCGCGGCCGGCACGTGCAGGTGGGTCTGCTCCTCGGGCCCGACGCCGCACCGGCGATCCCGCTCGGCCGGGTCATCGCCCAGGAGCTGGAGCTGCTGGGCAGCCACGGCATCGCCCGGAGCGGCTACACGGCCCTCCTCGACGACGTCGTCGCCGGCCGTCTGCGCCCCGCCGACTCCGTCGGCCGCACCATCGCCTTCGAGGACCTGCCCGCCGCTCTCGCCGCGATGGACGCCCCCGCCGCGACGCCCGGCATGACGGTCGCCGTCCTGGCCCCCTGACGCGGGCCCGCAGGAGCACTCGCAGTCCCGGTCCGGTGGGTCTCGATGCCCCGCGTCCCGCGGCCTCTCGACCAGCAGCGACCCGTTGTCCGTGCCTGGCGGTTCTCGATAGGCCGCGTCCCGCGGCTACTTGACCGGCACGACTCGGGCACGCCCGCCCTGCTCGATCGCAGGAGCAGGTGGCCGCCGCTCGACGAGGTGGAGCCCGCCGACAGTGATCCGCGTGTCAGCGGATCGATGCCGGGCGACGCGCCCCGCTCTGCGGAACGCACTACGTCGTGAAGTCGACCGCGCCGCGGCGGGCGGGGACCGCCGCGCCTTCGTGGAGCCCGCCGACAGTGATCCGCGTGTCAGCGGATCGATGCCGGGCGACGCACCTCGCTCCGCGGAGCGCGCCGCGTCCTCAAGTCGACCGCGCCGCGGCGGGCGGGGACCGCCGCGCCCTCGTGGAGCCCGCCGACAGCGATGCGCGTGCCAGCGGATCGATGCCGGGCGACGCACCTCGCTCCGCGGAACGCACCACGTCGTGAAGCCGACCGCGCCGTGGTGGGCAGGGACCGCCACGGAAGAGGACTCAGTCCGTCTCGATGAGGATCCCGTCGTGGATGGCGCGCTTGCGGAGCGCCACTTTCGTGCCGACGTCGATGCCGACGACGCGGTACTTCTCGCGGATCCGCTTGAGGTACGACTTCGCCGTCTCCTCCGAGATGCCCAGCTCGAACGCGACCGACTTGACCGGCTCGCCGCCGCCGTAGAGGGCCATCACGCGGCGCTCCTGCGCGCTGAGCTTCGGCGCTCCGTCGGAGTCGCCGGTGGAGAGCGCCATGTCGAGCTCGTGCGAGATGTAGGAGTGGCCGTCCTTGGCCGCGCGGATCGCCTCGACGATCATGTCCGCGTCCTCGGTCTTCACGAGGTAGCCGAGGGCTCCGGAGGCGAGTGCCTCGCGGACCACGGCGGGCTCGGAGTAGGTGCTCATCAGCACGGTCTTCACCCCGGTGGTCTTGAGGGTCGAGAGCTTCACCGAGATCGGGATGTTGTCCTTGAGGTCGAGGTCGAGGAGCACGACGTCGACGGGGAACTCGGGGTGCGTGAGCAGCTCGGGCCAGGAGGCGACCGCGGCCACCAGCTGGATGTCGGAGGCGGCTCCGCGGATCCACTCCGTGAGCGCTCCGAGGAGCATCTTGTGGTCGTCCACGACCGCGAGAGTGATCTTCGCGTCAGCGGTGGGTGTCATCGGTGTCCTTCGGTCGGCGGTCGTCGGCGGTCTCTCGGCGGCTGCTCACCGGTCGGCGGGATTCTCGACCAGGCAGTCGATCTCGATCCGGAGCTCCCCGTCGCGTGAGGTGTCGCGGAAGACGCCGACCTGAGCGATAGCCTCCCACGTCGCAGGATCGACGCCGCGCAAGGGCGCGCCTGAGGAGCGGAGCGTGATCGGCACGAGCAGTCCTCGGGCGGCCGTCCCGGCTCCGGGATCGCGGGGGCTGCCCGACTCGACGTGGAGGACCACGGCGAGCCCGGTCGCGCTGTCGGCGATCAGCCAGATCGCCGAGAGGAGCCCGTCGCGCTGCTGGTGTCCGAGGAGTCCGGCGGTGCCGTCCGGGTCGTCGAGCTCGACGAGCGGCGCGAGCAGCTCGGACTCGAGCACGGCGTGGTGCAGCCAGGTCTCGCGCCGCCCCTCGATGAGGTGGAGGCGGAGCTGGGTGGCGAGCGAGGTCGCGTGCGCGGCGCGCTGGGCGTCGAGGGGCAGGCGGACCGAGCCGTCGCCCACCTCGGCGAGGAGGCGCTCGGCGGCGAGGTCGAGCCGTGCGAGCTCCTCCGAGGCGAGCATCCCGACCGCGTAGCGCGGGCCGAGCGTGGTGCTCTGCACGAGGGCGCGGTCGATCTCGAGCTGAACCATCCGGCGGAATCCGCGCATCATCACGACCACGACGACGGCCGGCGCGATCGTCACCACGAGGGCGCTGATGCGCACCGAGAGCGCGCCCGCGCCGCCCGACTCCATCGAGAGGAACGCGATCACCTCGGCGATCGCGATGAGGGCGCTCACCGCGAGGATCTCGATCCCGCGCCGGTGGACGATCAGCGCGGCGTGCGCGACGGCGCCCGCGACCGCGGCGGTGGGGACGGTGCGGGCCGCGCCGGAGTCGGTCACGGCCACCAGGTCGAGCACGACGGCGGCTCCGAGGGCGACGAGGAAGCAGAGGTAGACCGGGAGCGGCAGGCGGCGTCCGCCGAGGTGGATCGCGAGGACGGTGGACCCGAAGGCCAGGACGACGAGGACCCAGGCGATCGCCGCGGGTGCGAGGTCGCTGTAGCGGGCGGAGGTCGAGAGGAAGATCAGCAGCTCGTAGGCGAGGATCGCGGCGGCGATGCCGTTGAGGCCGCTGCCGAGGTAGTTGGTGCCGAGCCCCTCCTGCTGGCGGCGGACCGAGCGGGCGGACCGGGAGGAGCGGCCGTGCGTCGCGGGCACGCGTCCCAGCAGCGGGGCCCGCGACTCCGGCGCGGGGCTCACTTGGGGACCTCCAGCACCACGGTCGTCCCCGATCCGGGGGCGCTGAACAGTCTGGTGCGGCCGCCGACGTCGCCGAGCCGGGCGATCACCGACTCCTTGAAGCCGAGCTTCGTGTCGGGGACGGTCGCGATGTCGAAGCCCGCGCCCGCGTCCGTGACCATCGCGCGGACGGTCGTCTCGTCCTCGGTGATCGTCACGTCGGCCGAGGCGACGCCGGAGTGGCGGCGCACGTTCTCGAGGCACTCCGCCAGGGCGAGCACGAAGGAGTCGAGGGCCGCGCCGGTGAGCGCCACCTGGCCGGAGCCGTGCCAGATCACGTCGAGCCCCATCCGGCCGAAGCGGTTGCGGACGGTCTCGAGGGTGTTGGCCGCGGGGGCGGAGGTGACGCTGGTCAGCTGGTAGGAGCCGGACGCGCTCGGGGTGGGGGTCCCGCCGAGCCGGAGCTGGCGCAGGAGCTGCGCGTCCTGCGCCGCCTGCTGCCGGAGCGCGTCGACCGACACTCCGCGGCCCGAGTGCGCGAGGAGCGTGAGGGTGGCCAGCACCGTGTCGTGCAGGAGCCGCGCACCCTGCCGGCGCTGCGCCTCCGTCTCGCTGGCGAGGCGCTCCACACGGTGCGCGTTGCCGATGCTGTCGATCCGCCGCACCACCCGAGGGACCGCTGTGCCGATCCAGAGGGCGAATCCGCAGAGCGTGCCCCAGGGCAGCAGGCTCTGGACGACCACGGTGGGGATCATGGTGCCGCTCGAGACGAGCACCGACGGGATCAGGCTCGGGAGGAGCACCGGCAGCAGCAGGAGCAGTCGGCGCGCGGACGTCGTCACGACCACGGCGATGCTCGCGGTCACGGCGTTCGCGGTGTTGACCAGGACGAACCCGGCGAAGTCGGCGCCCGGAGCGAGCCCTAGCGCGAGGCCCCAGCCCAGCAGCAGGCCGCCGACGGCGACGGCGATCACTCGGCTGCGGCGCCCCGTCCGGGCGAGCTCGACGTGGGCGGCCATCATGCCCAGGAGCAGCGCGACGGCGAACGGCACGGCGGCGGGCTGGAGCGTCCCGGGGATGAGGGCCATGCCGAGCGCCCCCGCCTCCGTGAGCAGGCCGATCCCGCAGGCGGAGTGGCGCAGCAGCCGATCGCGCTCGCGGGCGCTGCGGATCATCGGCACGCTCTGGCCCCCTCCGGTCGTGGCGCGGGGCTGGCCCCCGTCTCACGATAGCCACTGGCCGGGCCGGTCGGCGCGGTTCGGGGCGTCGAACCGCGCCGGAGTCGGGCGGGTCAGGCCGTCGCGGGATGCGCCAGCAGCCGGGCGAGGTGCGCGCCGACCGCGTCGTCCTCGATGAGGAACCCGTCGTGGCCGAACGTCGAGGTGATCACCGCGACCTCTCCGCCGTCGAGAGCGCCGGGAGCGTGCGCCGCGATGATCCGCTGGCCCTCGACCGGGAAGAGCCGGTCGCTGTCGATGCCGAGGACGAGGGTCGGGCTGGTGATCCGGGAGAGGGCGGCCGCCTCGCCGCCCCGGCCGCGGCCGACGTCGTGCGAGTTCATCGCCTCGACCAGCGTGATGTAGCTGTTCGCGTCGAAGCGGCGCGTGAACTTGTTGCCGTGGAAGTCGAGGTACGACTCCACGGCGAAGCGGCCGCCGCCGCCGAGCGGGCTGAGCCCCGACTGCCAGCTGCGCTCGAAGCGGTCGTTGAGCTCGGAGGGGCTGCGGTAGTTGAGCAGTGCCATCCGGCGGGCGAGCGCGAGGCCGTGGTACGGGCCCTGGCCGTCGCCCGCGTCGTAGTAGGAGCCGCCCGCGAAGGCCGCGTCGTTGCGGATCGCCTCGAGCTGCACGAAGTTGAGGGCGATCTGGTCGGCCGTGGCCCGCGGGGGAGCGGCCAGAACCGCGAGGCGCGCGACCCGCTCCGCGTGGTCGATCCCCCACTCCAGCGCCTGCATCCCGCCCATCGAGCCGCCGATGACGGTGTGCCAGCGCTCGACGCCGAGCAGGTCGCTGAACTGCACCTGCGCCCGCACCTGGTCGCGGATGCTCGTGTACGGGAACCGTGCGCCCCACTCGTGGCCGTCCGGGGCGAGGGACGCGGGCCCGGTGGAGCCCTGGCACCCGCCGAGCATGTTCGGGGCGACCACGAAGAAGCGGTCGGTGTCGATCACGAGGCCGGGGCCGACGAGTCCCGACCACCAGCCGTCCGTCGCGTGGCCGGGATCGCCGCGGCCGAGCAGGTGGGAGTCGCCGGTCAGCGCGTGCAGGACGAGGACGGCGTTGTCGCGGCGCTCGTTCAGCGCGCCCCAGGTCTCGTAGGCGATGCGGGCGTGGGGGAGGCGGCCGCCCGCCTCGAAGTCGAACGGGCCGAGGTCGACGAAGCGGCGCCCGCCCGGGTGGTCGCCGTCGCGCCAGGCTCCGGTGGCGGGCGGCTTGCCGATGACCGAGAGGAGCTGGCGCTCGGTGACGAACGCCGACGGGACCGTGTCCTCGAGTGTCTGCTGCCAGTCCATAGCGCTGTCCATCGTGTCAGAGCGCCGCGGGGCGGAGCCGTTTGTTACGCCCTGCTCCCGCGCTCCTCCGCCTGCGCGCGGAGCGCCCCGACGCGATCCCCGAGGACGGGGACCCCGTCAGGGCGCCGAGGGGCCTCAGGCGTTCGCGCGGGAGGCCTCGACGACGGCGCGCGCGGCGCGGAGGGCCTGGTCGAGGTCGGCGCGGAGGTCGTCGACGTTCTCGAGTCCCACCGACAGGCGCACCAGGCCCGGAGTGACGCCGGCGGTCAGCTGCTGCTCGGGCGAGAGCTGCGAGTGCGTGGTCGACGCGGGGTGGATGACGAGCGAGCGGACGTCGCCGATGTTGGCCAGGTGCGAGAACAGCTCCAGCGAGTCGACGAAGGCCCGGCCGGCGTCCACTCCGCCCTTGAGCTCGAACGAGAGCACCGCGCCCACGCCCTTTGGCGCGTAGCGGTTGGCCGCGGCGTACCAGGGCGAGGTGGGCAGGCCCGAGTAGTTCACCGAGGCGATGTCGGAGTGGTTCTCGAGGTACTCCGCGATCTCCTGCGCGTTCTGCACGTGGCGCTCGATCCGGAGCGAGAGGGTCTCGATGCCCTGGATGAGCTGCCAGGCGCTCGCCGGGGCGATCGAGGCGCCGAGGTCGCGCAGCAGCTGAACGCGGGCCTTGATGATGTAGGCGAGGGAGTCGCCGACCGCGTCCGTGTAGACGGCGCCGTGGTACGACTCGTCCGGCGTGGTGAGGCCGGGGAAGCGCTCGGCGTTCGCGGTCCACGAGAAGCGGCCGCCGTCGACGATCGCTCCGCCGATGACCGTGCCGTGGCCGCCGAGGAACTTCGTCGCCGAGTGCACGATGATGTCCGCGCCGTGCTCGAAGGGGCGGATCAGGTAGGGCGTCGCGATGGTGTTGTCCACGATCAGGGGCACGCCGGCGTCGTGCGCGACATCGGCCACGGTGCGGATGTCGAGGATGTTGATCTTGGGGTTGCCGACGGTCTCGGCGAAGAACAGCTTCGTGTTCGGGCGGACGGCGCGGCGCCACTCCTCGCGGTCGTCCTGGTTCTCGACGAAGGTCGTCTCGATGCCGAGCTTGGCGAGGGTGTACTTGAAGAGGTTGTAGGTGCCGCCGTAGATCGAGGACGACGAGACGATGTGGTCGCCGGCCTGGGCGATGTTCAGCACGGCCGCGGTCTCGGCGGCCTGGCCCGAGGCGAGCAGCAGGGCGCCGGAGCCGCCCTCGAGGGCGGTGAGCCGCTCCTCCACGACCGCCTGGGTCGGGTTCTGGATGCGGGTGTAGATGTTCCCGAACTCGGCCAGCGCGAACAGGTTCTGGGCGTGCTCCGCGTTGTCGAAGACGTAGGAGGTGGTCTGGTAGATCGGCGTCGCGCGGGCCTTGGTCACCGGGTCCGGCGCGGCGCCCGAGTGGATCTGCTTGGTCTCGAACTGCCACTTCTCGGAGTCGGTCATGGTGCTTCCCATCGGATCGTCGGGTCGGGGACGGGGCCGTTCTCCGTCGCGACGAGCGTACGCGGGGGCCCGCCGGGCGGCCAGGACCGCCGACACACGGGGTAACGGCCGTCAGCGCCGCTCGGGCTGCCGGTCGCGCTTGGCGCCCGTGGGGTCGGCGCGGTCCGGGCGCCGGGGCCTCTCGTCGGCCGCCGGGGCGAAGAGCCAGGCCGCGCGGGGCTCGACCAGCCGGTGGAAGACGGTGCGGGTCCAGCCGAGCGAGAGCACGACCGAGACCGCGATGCAGAACACGATCATCAGCACGAGGGCGAGCGTGCTCTCCGTCCGCGAGAGGATCCCGGACTCCCGCAGCGGATAGAGGACGAAGCTGTGGAGGAGGTAGACGTACATCGTCGACTGCCCCCAGGCGGTGAGCGGGGTGCGGCGGCGCGGAACCAGCGCGAAGAGCGCGAGCGAGAGCACGACCGCTCCGGCCATCAGGGCCAGCCGCACCAGCCCGGCCCACCACTGGGTCTCGCCGAGGGCGTCGTAGGGGCGGTCGTAGAAGAACCAGTAGCGCAGGTCCGCCGCTCGGAACGCCTCGATGTTGACGGTCATGACGACCGCCGTGACCGCGAAGAGGACGACGGCGAGGATCCGGGCGAGGAGCACCCGCGACGGCGGCTGATCGAGCCAGCGGTCGACGGCGGAGCGGCCGCCGGGGGCGAAGCCGCGCAGGCGCCAGCCGAACACGAAGAACGGCAGGATCCCGATCGCGCGTGCGAGCGAGAAGGTCGAGTCGATGTTGTCGTAGTAGCTGACCCCGACCGCGAGCACCACGCTGATCAGCAGCGGCCAGCGCAGCAGCGCCAGGTAGGGGAGGACGAGGCGGAAGATGCCCAGCGCGAGCAGGAACCACAGCGTCCAGCTCGGCTTCGTCGGGTTGAACTCCTGCTTCCCCTCGACCAGGAACTGCACCAGGGTCCAGATCGTCTCCATGATCAGGTAGGGCAGGAGGATGTCGGTCAGCACCCGCCGCATCGCGCGCCCGCTCGGTGCGCCGCTCTTGGAGAAGTAGCCCGAGATGATCGCGAAGGCCGGCATGTGGAAGGCGTAGATCGTCAGGTAGACGATGAGCGAGGTGTCGGAGTTGGCCGTCAGCCGCTGGACGCCGTGCCCGATCACGACGAGGGTCACGCAGACGAAGCGCGCGTTGTCCCAAAGGGGCACGCGGCGCTTCTGGGTGACGGCTGTCCCGGCGGTCGCGGGAACCGGGTCGGCGGGCGGCACGCGGCCAGACTAGCGTTGGGCTGCGACGACGGAGTCGAGGGTGTCCGAGGCTTGACGGAAGGGGACGGGCGTGGATCGACGCGTTGTCGTGACAGGAGCGAGTTCAGGGATCGGGGCGGCCACGGTCCGCCTGTTCCGCGACCACGGCTGGAAGGTCGTCGCCGTCGCGCGCCGGCGCGACCGGCTGGAGGCGCTCGCCGCCGAGACCGGCGCCGGGTACTTCGCCGCCGACCTCACCGACGCCGCCCAGGTCGACGCTCTGCGCGACCACCTCGCCTCCTCCGGGCCCGTGCACGCCCTCGTGAACAACGCGGGCGGTGCGCTCGGACTCGACTCGGTCGAGAAGTCCGACCCCGAGGACTGGCGCCGCATGTTCGAGATCAACGTGCTCTCGGTGAAGCTCGTGACCAGCGCGCTGCTCCCGCTGCTGCGCGCCGGGATCCGGGGGAGCGGCACCTCCGCGGACATCGTGACGGTCACCTCGATCGCCGGCCACGTCGCCTACGAGGGCGGGGGCGGGTACAACGCCGCCAAGCACGCCGCGCACGCGCTGGTCGCCGTGCTGCGGCTCGAGCTGGCCGGCGAGCCGATCCGCGTGATCGAGATCGCGCCGGGGATGGTGCACACGGACGAGTTCTCGCTGGTCCGCTTCCGCGGCGACCGGGAGCGCGCCGACGCGGTCTACGCCGAGGTCCCCCACCCGCTGGTCGCGGAGGACGTCGCCGCTGCGATCGTCTCCTCGGTGGAGCTCCCCGCCCACGTCAACCTCGACCTGGTGACCATCAAGCCGGTCGCGCAGGCGGCCCCGCACAAGGTCGCGAAGGGACCCCTGGCCCCGCGCGCCTGACCGATGTGACGCGGAGGCCCGCGACGGCCTAGCCTGTCCCTCATGGTTTCCGACGCCGACGACTCCGCCGCCCTCCTCGCCGCCACGGAGAAGGAGGTGCTCGGCTGGCTCGAGTTCGGCGACGCCGCTCGGCACCTGGCCGACGACGTGGTCGCGTCGGGCTACCGGCCGGAGCTGGTCGTCGCCATCGCGCGCGGAGGTCTGCTCCTCGCGGGCGCCGTGGCCTACGCGCTCGGCATCAAGAGCTGCGGCGCGCTGAACGTCGAGTTCTACACCGGCGTCGAGGCGCGCCTGGCGGAGCCCGTGGTGCTGCCGCCGCTGCTCGACGAGGCGTCCGTGCGCGGCAAGCGCATCCTCCTGGTCGACGACGTCTCCGACTCCGGCCACACCCTCGCCCTCTCGGTGAAGCTCATCCGCGCGATGGGTGCCGAGGTGCGCACCGTGACCCTCTACACGAAGCCGCGCACGGTGCTCGAGCCCGATTTCTTCTGGCGCCGCACCCCGCGCTGGATCGTCTTCCCCTGGTCGGCTCTGCCCCCGGTGGACGGAGCCCTCGCCGAGGACGACGAGTGAGCGTCCACCTCATCGGCGGCGGAGGCGGCGTCGAGCACGACCAGCAGCTGTACGGGGCGTTCCTCGCGGAGGCGCGCGCCCACGCGGTCGACGCCGGCCGGATCGAGGGCCCGCGCATCGCGATCGTCGTCGTCCACGACGGGCTCGGCCCGGAGGCCTACGCCGGCTACGCGGCACTGCTCGCGACGGTCGGCCCGCTCGACGCGTTCGCCGTGATGAAGCCGGAGGGCGGCCGGATCGCTCCCGCGGTCTTCGACGACGTCGACGGGATCTTCGTCGGCGGAGGACTGACCCCGGCCTACCGCGACGCGCTCGAGGCCTGCTTCCCGCGGCTGCGCGATCTCGTCTCCTCCGGAGTGCCGTACGCCGGCTACTCGGCGGGGGCCGCCGTCGCGGCCGATCGCGCCCTCGTCGGCGGCCACCGGATCGGCGGCGTCGCCGTCGTCCCGGAGGGCGCGGCGGAGGAGCTCGACGAGGTCACGGTGCTCGAGGGCATCGGCCTCATCGACGTGACGGTCGACGTGCACGCGGCGCAGTGGGGGACCCTCGGTCGCCTGGTCGCGGCCGTCGAGGCGGGCCTGGTCGACGGCGGCGTCGCGCTCGACGAGTCCACCGTGCTGATCGTCGGCACCGGCGCGCTCCGCGTCGGTGGCGCCGGCTCGGTGTGGCGCGTGAGCGGCAGCGACGCCGGAGTCGTCGTCGCGACGCTCGCGGCGGGCTGACCCGGTGGACCTCGCGGAGCTCGCGGCCTCGGGACTGATCGACCGGGGCTGGGCGGAGGCCCTCGCCCCCGTCGCCGGGGACATCGCCGCGATGGGCGACTTCCTCCGCGGCGAGGTCGCGGCCGGTCGGCCCTACCTCCCCGCGGGCCGCGACGTGCTCCGCGCCTTCGCCGCCCCGCTCGCGGACGTGCGCGTCCTCATCGTCGGACAGGACCCGTACCCGACGCCCGGGCACCCGATCGGGCTGTCCTTCGCGGTCGAGCGCCACGTGCGCCCGCTGCCGAGGAGCCTGCAGAACATCCACCGCGAGCTCCGGGACGATCTCGGCGTCGAGCCGCCCGAGCACGGCGACCTCAGCGGCTGGACCTCGAGCGGCGTGATGCTGCTCAACCGGGTCCTCACCGTCGCCCCCGGTGCTCCCGCCTCGCACCGCGGGAAGGGCTGGGAGGTGGTCACCGAGCACGCGATCCGCACGCTGGCCGCCCGGGACGCGCCTCTCGTCGCGATCCTCTGGGGCCGCGACGCCGCGTCGCTCCGCCCGATGCTGGGGGAGGCCGGAGTGATCGAGAGCGCGCACCCCAGCCCGCTGTCGGCCTCGCGCGGCTTCCTCGGCTCCCGGCCGTTCAGCCGCGCCAACGCCCTCCTGGAGGAGCGCGGCGCGGAGCCGGTCGACTGGAGTGCTCTCGCGTGACCGGGCGCTCGCCCGCGGGGCGGCTACGCTGGCCCGGATCGATGGGCGGAGCCGAAGGGGAGCCGGATGCTTGAGGAAGAGTACGAGAGCCGGCGCGTCCTGCCGCCGCACCTGCGGAAGGCGCCGCCTCCCGAGCCCGGCTTCTCGTTCGAGATCCGCGACGCCCGCGACGCCGACCTCCCGGACATCCGCGAGATCTACAACCACTACGTGCGCAACACGGTGGTGACCTTCGACGAGGACGACTCGACGCTGAAGGAGTGGCGGACGAAGTTCACCCGCAACCAGAAGCTCGGGCTGCCCTTCATCGTGGCCGTCTCGCCGTCGGGCCAGATCCTCGGCTACGCGATGGTGTCGCCGTGGTCCTCCAAGCGGGCGTACCGCTTCACCGTGGAGAACTCGATCTACCTGCGGGCGGCCTCCACCGGGAAGGGCCTCGGCCGGGCGCTGATGGCCGAGCTCCTCGAGCGCGCGAAGGCCGTGGGGATCCGTCAGATCATGGCCGTCATCGCCGACAAGGGCGCGGAGGCGTCGCTGGCGATGCACGCGCAGTTCGGATTCGTCGAGGTCGGCCGGATGGGCCGCGTCGGCTTCAAGTTCGAGCGCTGGCTCAGCACCGTCCTGCTGCAGAAGACCCTCAAGTAGGGCCGACCCGCCCCTGCGAATGCGCCTCATCGACAGGTGCCGGGGAGCGCGCCGTCCCTACACTGGACGGCATGGAATGGCTCGTCCCGCTCATCGTCGTCGTCGCGCTCGTCGTCATCCTCGGGGTCTACCTCTGGGCGACGTACAACTCGCTGGTCACCCTCAACGTCCGCGTGGACGAGGCGTGGAGCGACATCACCGTCCAGCTGAAGCGCCGCGCGGATCTGATCCCCAACGTGATCGACTCCGTGAAGGGCTACGCCTCGCACGAGCGCCAGGTCTTCGAGTCGGTGACGCAGGCTCGCGCCGAGACGCTGCAGGCCCAGGGCCCGGCGGAGGCGTCGGTCGCCGAGGACCACATGCAGAGCGCTCTGAAGTCGATCTTCGCGGTCGCGGAGGCGTACCCCCAGCTGCAGGCGAGCCAGAACTTCCTCCAGCTGCAGGGCGAGCTGGTCGACACCGAGGACAAGATCCAGTCGGCCCGGCGCTTCTACAACGGCGGCGTACGCGAGATGAACACCAAGGTGAAGGTCTTCCCGAACACGCTCTTCTCGCGCCGGCTCGGCTTCTCGGAGCGCGAGTTCTTCGAGGTCGGCGATCTCGCCGCGATCTCGGAGCCCCCGCGCGTCCAGTTCTAGGCAGCCGCCGTGTACAGCGCGATCGCCCGCAACAAGCGCAACACGGTCCTGATCCTCGTCCTGTTCCTGGCGATCATCGGCGGCCTGGGCGCCCTGGCTGCAGCGGTCTACCGCAGCACGGCGATCGTCGTGGTGGTGCTCGTGATCGCCGCCGCGTACGCGTTCTTCCAGTACTTCTTCGCCGCTCGCCAGGCGGTCGCGCTCAGCGGCGGCGTGGCGGTGGAGAAGGCGGACGAGCCGAGGCTCTACCGCATCGTCGAGAACCTCTCGATCGCGACGGGCACGCCGATGCCGAAGGTGTACCTGATCGACGACCCGGCGCCGAACGCGTTCGCGACCGGCCGTGATCCCGAGCACGCCGTCGTGGCTGCGACGACGGGCCTGCTCGCGATCATGGACGACGCCGAGCTGGAGGGCGTGATGGCCCACGAGCTGGGCCACGTCCGCAACTACGACATCCGCGTCTCGATGATCGTCTTCGGTCTCGTCGTCGCGGTGGGCTTCCTCTCGGACGCCTTCCTCCGCCTGGCCTTCTTCGGGCGGGGCGGCAACGGCAACGGCGGGGGCAACCCGGCGCTCCTGATCGTCGGGCTGGTGTCGATGGTCCTCGCGCCGATCGTCGCCTCGGTCGTGCAGCTCTCGATCTCCCGCCAGCGCGAGTACCTCGCCGATGCGACCAGCGCGCTGACGACCCGCCACCCCGGCGCCCTCGCCCGCGCCCTGCTCAAGCTCGAGTTCGCGGGCCGGCCGATGCAGCGGCAGAACAGCTCGATGGCGCACCTCTGGATCGCCGACCCGTCGAAGCCGGGGGTGGTCGCGCGCCTCTTCGCGACCCACCCGCCGATCGCGGACCGCGTCGCCCGCCTCTCCGAGATGGGCTCGCGCTTCTAGCAGGCCGATCCGGCCGACGCCCCGTCGACGATCGCCGCCCCGCACCGCATCCCGCTTCGGTCAGAGGTGCGCCCGTCACCGCGCCGGACGGGACGTCATCCGGTCGGAGCCGCGAGCGGACCGCCGTCGACGGTCGTCAGGTACTCGGCGAAGACCGGCGCCGGGTCGATGCCGCTCGCCGCCGCGTCGACCAGCGCCCGCCGGACCAGGGCGAGGACGACGGTGGCCAGGACGGCCGCCCGGTGCGGGGACGTGCGGCCGAGCCCCATCCGCTCCGCGAGGAACGGCGTCAGCGCCTCCTCGCCGTCGTGCAGCGACTGCGCCCAGACGGCGCGCATCGCCGAGGTCTCGGTGAGCAGGGGGATCAGCCGGAGGGTGCGGTCGAGCTGGGGACCGGAGGCCGCCGCGGCGAAGGCGTGGCCGAGCGCCGCGTTCAGCGGCTCGGCGGCCGGGCGCTCGAGGAGGGCGCGTCCCATCGCTGCGATCGCGGCGGCGAGCACCGGGCGCACGCAGTCCTCCTTCCCGCCGAGGTACCGGTGGAAGGTCCGGAGGGAGACGCCGGCCGCGTGGGCGAGCTCGCCCGTGCCGACCCCGACGACGCTCCCGCGCTCGAGCAGACGGGCGACGCAGCGCTCCGAGAGCGCCAGCGCCAGGACGCCGCCGGGCGCGCTCACGCGATCCTCCTCAGTGCTGCGGCGAGGGCGGCCGCGAGGTCGCCGCGACCGACGACCTCGACGGCGTCGAGGCCCTGCCAGGCCGCCGCCTCGACCAGCAGTGCGGCGAGCCGCTCCGGCGTGTCGGCCGGGGCCCCCGGCTCGAGCCAGGCGGCCTGCACGAGGAGGACCCGGCGCTTGCGCTCGCTCTTGAGGTCGACCCGTGCGGCGATCACGTCGTCGAGGAGCACGGGGAGGACGTAGTAGCCGTGGACCCGCTGCTCGGCCGGGGTGTAGATCTCGATCCGGTAGTGGAAGCCGAAGAACAGCTCGGCCCTCGGCCGGTGCCAGACCACGGGGTCGAACGGCGAGAGGAGCGCGTCCGCCCGGAGCGTGCGGGGGCGTCGGGCGTCGACGTGCCGCCAGAGCGGCACGGGTCGCCCGCCCCGCTCCCAGCCGCGCACCTCGACGCGCTCGAGCTCGCCCGCCTCGACCAGCTCGTCGATCGCGACGCGCGTGGGGGACTGGAGCAGCCGGTGGTAATCGGCCAGGTCGCCGAGGGTGCCGATCCCATGGGCCCGGGCCGCCCGGCGCACGAGCTCGCGGACGGCGTCGGGGAGGGGCACGTTGGCATCGAGCACCGCGCTCGGGAGGAGCCGCTCGGCGAGACCGTAGGAGCGCTCGAAGCGCGTGCGCCCCGCCGTCACCACCTCGCCCCAGCGGAACAGGACCTCGAGGCCGCGCTTGATGTCGGACCAGCCCCACCAGGGGCCCGTGCGGACGTTGGCCTCGTGCTCGATCTCGGAGGCGCGGAGGGGACCGTCGGCGAGCGCGGCGCGGAGCCAGTCGAGGGTGGCGCGGTTCTCGTGGGCCCAGCCCTCGTGCTCGGGCAGGCGGACCCGGCGGTAGTGCTCCATCCGCCAGCGGTAGAGCGGGAGGTCCTCGCGGCGGACGAGGGCGGCCTCGTGGGCCCAGTACTCGACGTAGGGGCCGTCGGGGGAGAAGGCCGCTGCGTCGAGGAGGGAGCGATCGTACGGGCCGAGCCGCGCGAGCAGCGGCAGGTAGTGGCTCCGCTCGAAGACGTTCACCGAGTCGAGCTGGAGCGGGCGGATCCGGTCCACGGCGGCGCGCACCCGGCGCGCGTCGACCCGGGACGGACGGGGGACGCTGAACCCCTGCGCCGCCAGGGCGATGCGGCGCGCCAGCGCGGCGGAGAGCTGCTCGGTCATGGTCCGCCCACGCTAGCGAACGCCCCCGACATCGCCGTCCCCGATTCGGCCCCCGGCGTTCGCCCGGCATTGACCGCCGCGCTCCCTCGCCGACTCGCGGCGCTCCTACCGTGCCCGAGGCCGTCCCACCGGGGCGGCCCACCCGACTCCTGGAGGACCCTTGACCATTCAGCGCCTGTCGCGCGCCGCCGCGGTCGCCGCCGCCGGCACCGCCCTCGTCTTCACGCTCTCGGCCTGCTCCGGCGGCGCCACCGCCTCGTCCGACGGCGGCGGCGCGGAGGCGGCGTCCGCCACGTCCGCCGCGGACCTCGGCGGGCTGGACGCCCTGGTCGAGGCCGCGAAGGCCGAGGGCGAGCTCAACGTCATCGCCCTGCCCGACACCTGGGCGAACTACGGCGAGCTGATCAGCGGCTTCGAGGACGAGTACGGCATCACCGTGAACTCCGCCGACCCCGACGTCTCCTCCGCGGAGGAGATCAGCACGGCGGAGAACCTCGCCGGGCAGGACACCGCTCCCGACGTGTTCGACCTCGGGCCGGCCGTCGCTCTGGCGAACACGGACGTGTTCGCGCCGTACAAGGTCGAGTCCTGGGACGACATCCCCGAGGGGAACAAGGAGGAGTCGGGCCTCTGGGTCAACGACTACACCGGCCTGATGTCGATCGGGTTCGACGCGGACGCGGTGCCTGCGCCCACGTCGCTCGAGGACCTCCTCGGCGCCGACTACCGCGGCTCGGTCGCGATCAACGGCGACCCGACCCAGGCGGGAGCCGCCGCGGCCGCGGTGCAGCTCGCGGCTCTCCAGTCCGGCGGCTCCGCCGCCGACGTCCAGGCGGGGATCGACTTCTTCGAGAAGCTGAACGACGCCGGCAACTTCCTGCCGCTGGACCCGACCGACGCCACCATCGCCTCGGGCGAGACCCCGGTCGTCTTCGACTGGAGCTACAACAACCTCGCCGCCGGGAAGGCGAACGAGGGCACCCGCGAGTGGACGACGACCGTCCTCCCGGGCTCCGCCGTCGGCAGCTACTACAACCAGGCGGTCAACGCCGACGCTCCGCACCCGGCGGCCGCGCGGCTCTGGCAGGAGTACCTCTACTCCGACGCCGCGCAGAACCTCTACCTCGCCGCCGGCGCCTACCCGGTGCGTCTGGCCGCGATGACCGAGGCCGGCACGGTCGACCAGGACGCGCTCGACGCCGTCGGCGCCGCTCCCTCCGACCTCGTCCAGTTCACGGAGGAGCAGACCGAGGCGGCCTCGTCGCTCCTCGCCGAGAAGTGGGCCCCGGCGATCCAGTGACCACCGCTCCCGCCGAGGCCGTCTCCGGGGCGTCCGCGCCCCGGGGACGGCGCGGCACCCCGGCCGTGCTGGGCGTCGCCCCCTTCGCGCTCTACGTCCTGCTGTTCCTGGCCGTCCCCACGGTCCTCGCCGTGGCGACCGGATTCACGGACGGAGACGGCCGCTTCACCACGGCTAACGTGCTCGCGCTCGGGGATCCCGTCGTGCTGTCCGCCTTCGGCGCGTCGCTCGGGCTCTCGGCCGTGACCGCCGTCGTCGGCGCGGTGCTGGGCGCGGTCGTGTGCCTGGCCCTGCTCGGCTCCGATCCGCGCGGGGCGCTCCGGACCGTCGTCGATGCAGCGGCGAGCGTCCTCGCGCAGTTCGGCGGGGTGATGCTCGCGTTCGCGTTCATCGCGACGATCGGCGTGCAGGGGCTGGTGACCACCCTCCTCGCGGGAGCGGGCGTCGACCTCTACGCCGACGGCGTGTGGCTCTACCAGCTGCCCGGGCTCGTCCTGCCCTACCTCTACTTCTACTTCCAGGTGCCCCTGATGGTGCTCACGTTCCTGCCCGCGCTCGAGGGCCTGCGTCCGGAGTGGGCCGAGGCGAACGCGGTGCTCGGCGGGGGCCGGCTCGGCTACTGGCTGCACGTGGCCCTCCCGGTGCTGGCGCCGTCGTTCCTCGGCTGCGTGCTGCTCCTGTTCGCGAACGCGTTCTCCTCCTTCGCCACCGCGGCGGCGCTGATCAGCCAGGGCGCGCAGATCGTCCCCCTCCAGATCCGCGCCGCGCTGGTCAGCGAGACGGTGCTGGGCCGCGAGAACCTCGCGGGCGCCCTCGCGCTCGGGATGCTCGCGGTGATGGTGGTCCTGATGTCCGGGTACGCGCTGCTGCAGCGCCGGGCCCGGCGGTGGCAGCGATGAGGCCCGCGCGGCTCCTGTCCGGGGCGGTGCTCGTGATCACCGGGCTGGTGTTCGCCGTCCCGATCGTCGCGATGGCGGAGTTCACGCTCCGCGGCGCCGGCGGCCACGACCTCGCGCACTGGACGGCGATCCTCGACCCGGAGAACGAGCGCGCCTACCGCTCGCTGTTCCAGGGGATCGGAAACTCGCTGGTCCTCGCCGTCGTCACCGCCCTCATCGTCCTGATCCTGCTGGTGCGGACGATGCTGCTCGTCGAGATCCGGCTCCCGCGCCTGCGCCGGGCTCTGGAGCTGGTCTGCCTGCTCCCGCTGACCGTGCCCGCCATCGTCCTCGTCGTCGGCCTCGCGCCGGTCTACTCCGTGGTCACCGAGCTCGCCGGCTCCGCGCCGTGGACGCTCGCTCTCGCCTACGGGGTGCTGGTCCTGCCCTACGCCTACCGCGCCGTGGCGGCGGACCTCGCCGGTCTCGACGCCGTGACGCTCTCGGAGGCGGCCCGCTCGCTCGGCGCGGGCCCGCTCGCGGTGCTCGGGAGGGTCCTCCTGCCGAACCTGCGCCGGGGCCTGGTCGCGGCCGCGCTGATCACCGTCGCAGTCGTCCTCGGCGAGTACACGATCGCCTCGCTCCTCAGCCGCACCACCCTCCAGACCGGCCTGGTGCAGGTGTCGAAGTCCGACGCCTACGTCGCCGTGATCTTCTCGCTGCTCTCCCTCCTCTTCGCCTTCGCCCTCCTGATCGGGATCGGCCGCCTCGCGCGGATCGGCCTGCCGACGGGCCGGGCGCGCTCCTCGAAAGGCTCCTCGTGACCGCTCCCACCCTCCCCGGCGCCCGCGTGCGCTTCGTCGACGTGGAGCGGCACTACGGCTCCGCGCGAGCGCTCGACGGCGTCTCGTTCGACGTGGCCCCGGGCGAGTTCATCGCGCTGCTCGGCCCCTCCGGCTGCGGCAAGACCACAGCCCTGCGAGCCCTCAGTGGTCTCGAGCGGATCGACGCGGGGCGGATCCTCGTCGACGAGGAGGACGTCGCCCACGTCCCCGTCGCGAAGCGCGACATGGGCATGGTCTTCCAGTCGTACTCGCTCTTCCCGCACCTGCGGGCGCGCGAGAACGTCGAGTTCGGGCTGCGCACCCGGGGAGTCGGGGCGCGCGAGCGCCGGGCGGCCGCGGGGGAGGCGCTGGAGGTCGTGGGCCTCGGCGCCCTCGGCGACCGCTACGCGCACGAGCTCTCCGGCGGCCAGCAGCAGCGGGTGGCGCTCGCGCGCGCCCTCGTCACGCGGCCGCGGGTGCTGCTGCTGGACGAGCCCCTGTCGGCCCTGGACGCGAAAGTCCGCGTCCAGCTGCGCGACGAGATCAAGCGCCTGCAGTCCGAGATCGGCATCACCACGTTCTTCGTCACGCACGACCAGGAGGAGGCGCTCGCCGTCGCCGACCGCGTCGCGGTGATGAACGCCGGGCGGATCGAGCAGCTGGGTGCACCGGAGGACCTCTACGCGCGCCCGGCGACCGCCTTCACGGCCCGCTTCGTCGGCCTCTCGACGGTGGTCGCGGGGACGGTCTCGTCGGGATCGGTCCTCGCGCTCGGCGTGCGCCTGCCGCTCGTCGACGCGGCGGTAGCGGACGGGCCTGTGTCGGTGTTCCTCCGCCCCGAGGACCTCGCCGTCGTGGCCGACGGCGCTCCCGACTCCCTGCCCGGAGTCGTCCTCGCCTCGAGCTTCCTGGGGCCGGTGCGGCGCTCGACAGTCCGGCTGGCGACGGGCGAGGAGGTCACCGTCCAGCACGCGTCGGGGCACCGCCTCGAGCCGGGGGAGCGGGTCGGCGTGCTGCCCGCGCGGCGCCCGGTCGCGGTCGCTCCGGCACCGGAGCAGGCGGCGATCGGCGCCGCCGCATGAGCACTCCCCGGGGATACCGCGCGGGGTATGCGCCGGGGCCTAGTCTGGACAGATGAGACTCGGCAGGTCCCGCCGCACCTCCGGCCCGCGCGCCGTCCAGCCCGCCGCGCCCGTCGCCCCGGCCGCCCCCTCCCGGCCCGCTCCCGTCGCCGATTCGGCCTTCGTGAGCGACGGGATGCGCATCGCCGGCGCCTGGGCCTGGCGCGTCCTCGTCGTGGTCGCGGCGCTCGCGGTGCTGGTGCTGCTCGTCATCGAGCTGCGGCTGATCGTCATCCCGCTCCTGCTCGCGATCGTGATCGCCGCCCTGCTCGTGCCGTTCTCGAGCTTCCTCCAGCGCCACCGCTGGCCCAAGTGGGCCGCCGTCGTCCTGGCGGAGCTGGGGATCGTCGTGGTGATCGGCGGGCTCCTCTTCCTCGTCGTCACCCAGGTCTACTCCGGCTTCGACGATCTCAGCCGGCAGACGGTGCAGTCCTACGACGACTTCAAGGCCTTCCTCCTCGAGTCGCCGCTCCACCTCACCGAGACCGACATCAACCAGTACGCGCAGCAGGCGCTCACGGCCCTGCAGCAGGACTCGGGGATGCTGGTCAGCGGCGCGCTCAGCGTCGGCTCGACCGTCGGCCACCTGCTGACGGGCGTGCTGCTCACCCTTTTCTCGACGCTGTTCATCCTCATCGACGGGCCGAACATCTGGAGCTGGGTCGTCCGCCTCTTCCCGCGCCGCGCCCGCGGAGCCGTCGACGGCGCCGGCCGCGCAGGGTGGGTGACGCTGACCAACTTCGTGAAGGTGCAGATCCTGGTCGCCTTCGTCGACGCGGTCGGCATCGGCCTCGGCTCCTTCCTCCTCGGCGTCCCGCTGGCCATCCCGATCGGCGTGCTCGTCTTCCTCGGCTCCTTCGTGCCGGTCATCGGCGCCGTGGTGACGGGGGCGCTGGCCGTCTTCATCGCGCTGGTCTACAACGGACCGCTGATCGCGCTCTTCCTGCTGATCGTCGTCCTCGCGGTGCAGCAGCTCGAGGGCCACATCCTCCAGCCGCTGATCATGGGGTCGGCGGTCAAGGTCCACCCGTTGGCCGTCGTGCTCGCTGTGGCCGGAGGCTCGATCATCGGCGGCATCGCCGGCGCCTTCTTCGCGGTGCCCGTCGTGGCCACACTCAACGTCATGGTCAAGTACGTCGCGAGCGGAGCCTGGCGCTCGCCGACCCGAACCCCCGAGAGAGTTGCCGCAGAGCATGCAGACTAGCCGCGTCGTCGGACCCGCCCTCCACGAGTTCGAGGCGGCCCGCGCCGTCCTCGCCCCCGTCATCGCCGCCACCCCCATGGAGACGAGCACCTTCCTCGCGCAGGTCCTCGGCTCGCCCGTGTTCCTCAAGTGCGAGAACCTCCAGCGCACCGGCTCCTACAAGATCCGCGGAGCCGTGTTCCGGATGTCGCGGCTCACCCCGGAGGAGCGGGCCCGCGGAGTCGTGGCGGCCTCGGCCGGCAACCACGCGCAGGGCGTCGCCTACGCGGCGCGGGAGCTGGGGATCAAGGCCACGATCTTCATGCCGATCGGCGTCGCGCTGCCCAAGCTCGCGGCCACCCGTGACTACGGCGCTGACGTGGTGCTGAGCGGGCACATCTTCAACGAGGCGCTCGCGGCGGCGGCGGAGTTCGCCGAGCGCACCGGCGCGGTCTTCGTTCCTCCCTACGACCACCCCGACGTGATCACCGGCCAGGGCACGGTCGGCCTCGAGATCCTCGAGCAGGCCCCCGCCGTCGAGACCATCGTGGTGCCCATCGGCGGGGGCGGCCTCATCGCCGGGGTCGCCTCGGCGGCCAAGCAGAAGGCGGCCGAGGAGGGGCGCACGCTCCGCGTCATCGGCGTGCAGGCGGCCAACGCGGCGCCGTACCCGCTCTCGCTCGCGAGCGGCGAGCCGACCGCGATCACGATCTCTCCGACGATCGCCGACGGCATCGCCGTGGCGAAGCCGGGGCAGCTGAACTTCGCGATCGTCCGCGAGATGGTGGACGAGGTCGTCACCGTCGAGGACGACGACATCGCCCGGGCTCTGCTGGTGCTGCTGGAGCGGGCGAAGCTCGTGGTGGAGCCCGCGGGCGCGGTGGGCATCGCGGCGATCCTGACGGGGAAGATCCGCGACGCCGGAGCGACCGCGGTCATCCTGTCGGGCGGCAACATCGATCCGCTGATGATGGAGCGGGTGATCAGCCGGGGCCTGGCCGCGTCGGAGCGCTACCTCAAGATGAGCATCGGGCTGCCGGATCGTCCGGGGCAGCTGTCGCGCATCGCGGAGCTCATCTCGGAGGCGAACGCGAACGTGGTCGAGGTGCTGCACACCCGGCACGGCCGGGGCCTGCAGATCAGCGAGGTCGAGATCGAGATCAGCGTCGAGACCCGCGGCCCCGAGCACGCCGACCGCGTCATCCAGGTCCTCACCGACGCCGGCTACGCCCCCCGCATCTCCCGCAACTGACCGCTCGAGGGCGCCGCGGTGTTCTCCGCAGAGCGGAGGACAAAGCCGGTACCGGCGATCTCGCGCCCTCGCCGTCGCCGCGAAGCCGGCGCGGCGCGCCCGTTCGGAGAGGGCTGATCGTGCGTCGCCGCGTTCTCCGCAAGGCGGAGGAGGAAGCGGTACCGGCGGCATCGCGCCCGACGCTGTCGCCGCGAAGCCGGCGCCCCCCGTCTGGAGAGGGCTGATCGTGCGTCGCGGCGTTCTCCGCAAGGCGGAGGAGGAAGCGGTACCGGCGGTATCGCGCCCGACGCTCTCGCCGCGAAGCCGGCGCCCCCCGTCTGGAGAGGGCTGATCGTGCGTCGCGGCGTTCTCCGCAAGGCGGAGGAGGAAGCGATACCGGCGGTATCGCGCCCGACGACAACGCCGCGGAGAGCGCCGCGACGTGCGATCAGTGGCCGGACCAGGTCTCGACGTTGGCGACGCGGACCTCGATCTCCCGCCCGTTGGGTGCCGTGAAGCGGGCGGTGTCGCCGACGTTCAGGCCCATGATCGCCGATCCGAGGGGGCTCTGGGGGCTGTAGACGTCGAGGTCGCTCTCGCCCGCCATCTCGCGGTTGCCGAGGAGGAAGCGGGACTCGTCGCCGGCGATCTCGGCGGTGATGATGGTGCCGGCCTCGACGACTCCGTGGCTCTCGGGGGGCGTGCCGATCTCGGCTTCGCGGAGGAGGGAGGTCAACTGGCGGATGCGGGCCTCGATCTTGCCCTGCTCGTCCTTCGCGGCGTGGTAGCCGCCGTTCTCCTTCAGGTCGCCCTCCTCGCGGGCGACCTCGATGCGCTTGGCGATCTCCTCGCGTCCGTTGGTGGACAGCTCGGTGAGCTCCGCCTCGAGGCGGTCGTACGACTCCTGGGTCATCCAGGTCACCTGTGACTGGTCGGCCATGGTGGGCTCCTGCTCTGCGGGCCGCGCTCGCGGCGCCCGGCAGCACCGTGCGGAGGTGTCCGCGTCCGGCGGTGGGGACGGCCGGCGTCAGGCGGCGGTGGGAATGGCGAGGCCCCGACGAGTCCGTCAGGGCTTCGGGCAAGCCTACGGGAGCCAGCAGGAGGAGATCAAACCTGTGTTCGCGAGCTCGGTGGTGCGGACGGTCTCCGTGTAGGAGCGGAAGCGCTCCGTCGTGGCGGGGTACTCCACGACCAGCCAGCCGACCACGGCGGACTGCTCGTTGAGGGCCTGGACCGCGCAGGCGACCTCGCGGCCGACGGGCGCGGTGAGGTCGAAGGAGACGGTGACGGTGCGGTCGTCGACGACCTGGTGCGCGGTGTCCTGGACGTCCACTCCGCCGCGTGCTCCGTCGAGGCCGGCCCAGACGACCCAGGCGGCGAAGACGGCGACGAAGGCGAGCGCGACACCGCCGAAGAGCCAGCGGTTCCCGCGGCGGGTGCGCGTCGTGCGGCCGTAGCGGGTGGCGAGGGGTCCGGCGGCGCGGACGGCGTCCGGATCGAGCGCGGGCGCGGCGGCTCCCTCGACGCTCTCGGACGTGCGGGCGGCCACGGAACTCCCTGGGTGATGCGTCTACTCTGGACGGGTGGCGCGCGTCCTCCGCGGACGGGAGCGCCGATCCCATTAAACCCCGAGGAATCGAGCGATCGTGTCCCAGGCCGTCGAGGTCTCCGTCGATTCGGAGGTGCGGGACACTCCGCGCCTCCTCGCCGTGCACGCCCATCCTGACGACGAGTCGAGCAAGGGCGCGGCGACGCTGGCCGCCTACGCCTCGCGGGGCGCCGAGGTCATGGTGGTCTCCTGCACCGGAGGCGAGGCCGGCTCCGTGCTGAACGAGGGCCTCGAGGCCCGCGCGCACGCCGAGCGCGACATCGGCGGCCTCCGCCGGTACGAGATGGCGGCCGCTCGCGAGGCGCTCGGCGTCGAGCACGCCTGGCTCGGCTTCGTCGACTCCGGCATGCCCGAGGACGGGAAGGTCGACGCCGCCTCGTTCGCGGGCCTGCCGCTCGCCACGGCCGCCGCTCCGCTCGTGCGCCTGGTCCGCCGGTTCCGGCCGCACGTGATCATCAGCTACGACGAGAACGGCGGCTACCCGCACCCCGACCACATCCGCGCCCACCAGGTCGCCGTCGAGGCGTACCGCGCGGCGGGCCTCGCCGAGGAGTACCGGGGCACGGGCGCTCCGTGGTCGATCTCGAAGCTGTACTACGACCGCGTCTTCAGTGGCCAGAAGCTGCGGGCGATCGCCGAGCACCTGCGCTCGATCGACCCGGAGGACCCGCGCCTGTCGGTCTTCGAGGAGATGAAGCGCTGGAACGAGGACACCCCGTACCTCGCGACGACGCGGGTCGTGATCTCCGGCTTCCACGATCGGCGCGATGCGGCCCTGCTGGCCCACGCCAGCCAGGTCGCTCCGGACAACGCCTTCTTCTTCCTCCCGCACGAGGCGATCGACGCCGCCTGGCCGACCGACGACTTCCAGCTCGTCGAGAGCCGGGTCGACGCGCCGACGCCCGAGACGGATCTCTTCGCCGGTCTCGACCTGGCCGAGCTCGCCCCGGGCCCGACCGCGGTCGTCCCGCCGATCGCTCCCGACCCCGAGCCCTCGGGGGACGCCCCGGTGTCCCCGGAGCCCGACGGCTCCGGCGTCGTCGTCGCCGACGAGGTGCGCGCGTGATCGCCGGGCTGCTCGAGGGCGCCCAGCGCGCCGTCGTCCTCGCCTCCACGACGGTGCCGACCCCGGGTCCCGAGTTCAACGAGGACACGGTCACGCCGGGCCTCTTCGGCTTCATCACGATGCTCGTGATCGCTCTGGCCGCCGTCCTCCTCGCGCTCGACATGGTCCGGCGCGTGCGGCGCACCACCTACACCGCCCAGGTGAAGGAGCGGCTCGACGCCGAGGAGGCGGAGCGCAGCGAGGGCTGAGCCCGGCCCGCACCGGTGGGCCCGGGCCCCGCTAGGCGTTGTAGGCGGGGTGGAGCGAGACGATCAGCGCCGCCGTCCAGTGGCAGAGGAACGCCACGGCCGTGAGCGCGTGGAAGATCTCGTGGAAGCCGAAGACGCCCGGGACCGGGTTGGGCTTCTTGATCCCGTAGATCACGGCTCCGGCGGAGTAGCAGAGCCCGCCGACGAGGACGAGCACCATCATCGTCGCGCTGGCCTCGAAGAGCGGACCGAGGTACATCACGGCCGCCCAGCCCAGCAGCAGGTAGAGCGGCACGTAGAGCCAGCGCGGCGCGCCGATCCAGAAGACGCGGAAGCCGATCCCGAGCAGCGCCCCCGCCCAGACCAGGACCAGCAGGAGCGTGCCCTGCGCGGGCGGCAGGGCGAGCGCGGCCAGCGGCGTGTAGGTGCCGGCGATCAGCAGGAAGATGTTGGCGTGGTCGATCCGCTTGAGGATCATCTTCGTCCGCGGCTTCCAGTCGAAGCGGTGGTACAGAGCGGAGTTGCCGAAGAGCAGGAGCGACGTGGCCGCGAACACCGCGGCCGCCCACTTCGCCGCGGTCCCCTCCGCGACCACGATCAGCACCACTCCGGCGACGATCGCGAGCGGGAAGAGGCCGGCGTGGATCCAGCCGCGCCAGGTGGGCCGGACCTCCGCCGAGGAGTCGTGCTCGATCGCGTCCTCGACGAGGGGGAGGGCGGGCAGGTCCGGGCCGTCCGCTCCGACGGCGTCTCCGCCGCGGTCGGTGCGGGCGCGGGGATCGGACGGGGGAGGCGTCGGCCGCTGGCTCATGCCGGACAGACTACGACGCCGTCCCGGGCCGACGCCGAGCGCCGCCGGGCTTCGAGGAGCGCCCCGGGTCGACTACCGTGTCACTGTGCCGAAGCCGAGACTGCCTGTGGGAAGGGACCTCCTCTACGGCGTCTACAAGAAGCGCCTCCGCTCGAGCCTTCCCCCCGACTCCCTGCCGAACCACGTCGCGATGATCATCGACGGCAACCGGCGCTGGGCGCGGCAGCGGGCCCTCGAGACCGCCGCGCACGGCCACCGGGCCGGAGCCGCCAAGGTGCACGAGTTCCTGCAGTGGTGCGACGAGCTCGGTGTGCGCCACGTCACCCTCTACCTGCTCTCGCAGGACAACCTCGTCGGCCGCGACAGCAGCGAGCTGACCGAGCTGATCGCGATCATCGCCGACCTCGCCGAGGAGGTCTCGCAGCAGCCCGACTGGCGCGTGCAGCACGTCGGCTCCGACGAGGGCCTCCCGCCCTCGCTCGTGGCCGCGCTCGACACGGCGGAGGCGCGCACCGCCTCCCACACGGGCCTGCACGTCAACCTCGCGGTCGGCTACGGCGGGCGGCACGAGATCGCCCAGGCCGTGCGGAGCATCCTGGAGGAGCACGGCAAGCGCGGCTCCTCCATCGAGGACGTCGCGGGCCTGCTGACCCCGGAGCTCATCGGCGAGCACCTGTACACCAGCGGGCAGCCCGACCCCGATCTGGTCATCCGCACCTCGGGGGAGCAGCGCCTCTCCGACTTCATGCTCTGGCAGAGCGCGCACAGCGAGTTCTACTTCATGGAGGCGCTCGGCCCCGACATCCGCGAGGTCGACTTCCTCCGCGCGCTCCGCGACTACGCCGGACGGCACCGCCGCTTCGGCAGCTGACCTCGCGGCTCCTGCCGCACCACCGACCGGAAGGGCCGGCATGAGCTCGAACGAGGCCACCTCCACCACGACCGAGGACTACCTCGCCGGCTTCGGCGAGGAGACCGGGTACCTCGACTTCGGCCGGGTGGGCCCGCTCTCGGCGACCGTCGCCGCCGAGCAGGAGGCGGCCGTCGAGCTGCTGGTGCGCGCGCGCAGCGGCACCCTCGACGAGCTGTTCCGGCAGGACGAGCGCGTCCGGGAGGCGGCGGCGGCGCTCGTGCGCGTCCCCGCCGACAGCGTCGTCTTCCAGCCCAACACCTCGACCGGCCTCCTGCACGCGCTGTTCGGCGCCTCGGGCGCGGTGCTGCTGTCGGCCGCGGAGTTCCCGAGCCTGCCGTTCGCGGCGGTGCGCTCGGCGCAGGCTCTCGGCTCGGTGGAGCCCCGCTGGCTGCGGACCGAGCAGGGACGGGTGACGCCGGAGGCGGTCCGCGAGCAGCTCACGGACGACGTGACGACCGTCGCGGTGAGCCTGGTCGACTCCCGCACCGGCTACCTCGCGGACGTCGCGGCGATCCGCGACGTGATCGGCGACCGGATGCTCGTCCTCGACGCGATCCAGGGCTTCGGCATCGTCGACGCGCCCTACGAGCTGGCGGACGTGGTCGTCACCGGCGGCCAGAAGTGGCTCCGCGCCGGCTGGGGGACGGGCTTCCTCGCGCTCAGCGAGCGGGCGCTGTCGCGGCTGACCCCGGTGCTCTCCGGCTGGACGGGATCGGAGCAGGCGGAGCCGTGGGACGAGGTGGCTCCGCCGCGCGGCGACGCCCGCGCCTTCAGCATCAGCAACCCGGACCCGATCGCCCAGGCCCGGCTCGCGTCGGCGCTGGAGGAGGTCGCCGCGGTCGGGCAGTCGACGATCGCCGCGCTCGTGGCGGAGCGGGTCAGCGCGATCGTCGACCTCGCGGACGAGTTCGGACTGGCGGTCGTGGGCTCCCGCGGCGAGCACGAGCGCGCCGGCATCGTGGTCGTCGAGCCGGGGCCGGAGGAGCTGGCCCCGCTGGCAGCCTCCCTCGCCGCGCACGGCGTCACCGCGCGCGTGCGTCCGAGCACCGTCCGCTTCAGCGCGCACGCCGGCACCACCGACGCGACCCTCGCGCTGCTCCGCGCCGCCCTGATCTCGTCGGCCACGAGCATCGACTACTAGGCCGGATTCCGCGCGTTCACACACTGGTTACACATTCGTAGCGGTGAGAAGCACACGGATGTCATTCGCCGGGTTAGGTTCGAGTCATCAGGTACAGCGCCTGGTCGAGACGGCCACAGAAGTACGGCTCGACATCGCGCAGACGCCGAAGGGACACTGCGCGGTGCACGACACGCACCGATGAGACCGGCTCGAGGACATGAGCCGGGGGCTCCGGCCCCCGGAGTGTGGAGAGTCGTCGTGACAGTTCCCCAGGGCATGGATCCGCAGACCGGGACGCAGGGCGGCGTCCACCGCCGTGTCCAGCACGGCTCCTCGGATCCGGCCGATCAGCTCCTCCGCACCTACGTCCTGGACACCTCGGTGCTGCTGTCGGATCCCTCCTCGATGTTCCGGTTCGCGGAGCACGCCGTCGTGCTGCCGATCGTCGTCATCAGCGAGCTCGAGGGCAAGCGCAACGATCCCGAGATCGGCTACTTCGCCCGGCAGGCCCTGCGCCGCCTCGACGAGCTGCGCGTGCAGCACGAGCGCCTCGACTTCCCCATCGCCGTCGGCCGCGGCGGCACGCTCCGCGTCGAGCTCAACCACTCGAACATGTCGGTGCTGCCGAGCGGGCTCCAGATGGGCGACAACGACGCGAGGATCCTCGCCGTCGCGCTCAACCTGCAGAGCGAGGGCGCCGCGGTCACCGTCGTGTCCAAGGACATGCCGATGCGCGTGAAGGCCGCCTCCATCGGCCTCGCCGCGGAGGAGTACCTGGCGGAGCAGGCCCCCGAGTCCGGTTGGACCGGCATGGACGACGTGACGCTCGGCGGCGACGCGATGAGCGAGCTCTACGACCGCGAGCGGCTCTTCACGGACGTCGTGGCCGACATCCCGGTCAACACCGGACTCGTCGTCCACTCCGACCGCGGCTCCGCTCTCGCGAGGGTCACCGGCAAGCGGCAGATCACGCTGGTCCGCGGCGACAAGGACGTGTTCGGCCTGCACGGGCGGTCGGCGGAGCAGCGGCTCGCGATCGACCTGCTGCTCGACCCGGAGGTCGGCATCGTCTCGCTCGGCGGCCGGGCCGGCACCGGCAAGTCGGCGCTGGCGCTCTGCGCGGGCCTGGAGGCGGTGCTGGAGAAGCGCCAGCACAAGAAGATCATGGTCTTCCGGCCGCTCTACGCGGTGGGCGGCCAGGACCTCGGCTTCCTGCCCGGCGACGCGGCCGAGAAGATGAACCCCTGGGCGCAGGCGGTCTTCGACACGCTCGGGGCGCTGGTGTCGCAGAACGTGCTCGACGAGGTCATCGAGCGCGGGATGCTCGAGGTGCTGCCGCTCACGCACATCCGCGGGCGCTCGCTGCACGACGCGTTCGTGATCGTCGACGAGGCGCAGTCGCTGGAGCGGAACGTCCTGCTCACGGTGCTCTCGCGCGTCGGGCAGAACTCCCGGGTGGTGCTGACCCACGACGTGGCGCAGCGCGACAACCTCCGGGTCGGCCGGCACGACGGGGTCGCCTCCGTGATCGAGACGCTGAAGGGCCACCCGCTGTTCGCGCACGTCACGCTGACCCGCTCCGAGCGCTCGGCGATCGCCGCTCTGGTCACCGAGATGCTGGAGTCGAACGAGCTCGCCTGACGGGCTCGCTGTGCGTCCGGTCCGTGGGATCCGAGGATCCCCGGGCCGGGCGCGTCCCTGCAGGGCACCGGGGCGTAGCGTGGACGGGTGAGCATCCTCGACGACGCGCTCCTCGAGCGCTTCCGCACCCGCGCGGCCGACTACGACGAGCGCAACGCGTTCTGCGCGGACGACCTGGAGGAGCTGCGCTCGATCGGCTACCTGGCGCTGCTCGTCCCCGAGGAGCTCGGCGGTGCCGGCCTCGGCCTGGAGCAGGCGGCCGCCGAGCAGACGCGCCTCGCGACGGCCGCGCCCGCGACCGCGCTCGCCGTCAACATGCACCTGGTCTGGACCGGGATCGCGCGGCTCCTGCTCGAGCGGGGCGACGACTCCCTCCGCTCGGTCCTCGTCGACGCCGCGGCGGGTCACGTCTTCGCCTTCGGCAACAGCGAGGCGGGCAACGACCTGGTGCTCTCGGACTCACTGACGCGGGCGGAGCCGCTCGGGGACGGCGGCTACCGCTTCACCGGCACGAAGGTCTTCACCTCCCTCGCGCCCGCCTGGACGCGGCTCGGCGTGTTCGGCCGCGACGACAGCGGGACGGAGCCGCGGCTCGTGCACGGCTTCGTGCACCGTGAGCGCCCGGACTCGCCGGTCGCCGGGCTCGAGGTCCGCGACGACTGGGACACGCTCGGCATGCGGGCGACCCAGAGCCGCACGACGGTGCTCGACGGCGTCGTCGTCCCGGCCGAGCGGATGATCCGCTCGCTGCCCGTCGGACCGACCGCCGACCCCTTCGTCTTCGCCGTCTTCGCGGCCTTCGAGCTGCTGATCTCCTCGGTCTACCTCGGTGTCGCGCAGCGCGCGCTCGAGCTCGCCGTCGCCTCCGTCCGCCGACGGACCTCCCTCCGGGCGGGAGGGCGGCCACTGGCGGAGGACCCCGAGGTGCGGCACCGGGTGGCTGAGACCGGGATGCTGCTCGACGGGCTCGAGGCGCCCCTGCGCTCGGCGGCGGCCGACGTGGACGCGCTCGTCGACCGGGGCGCGCGCTGGTTCCCGTCGCTGGTGGGGGTGAAGATCCGCACCACGGAGGGAGCGCTCCGCGCGGTCGAGAGCGCCGTCCGGATCGCGGGCGGGTCGGCGTACCAGCGCCGGTCGGAGCTCGGTCGCCTCTACCGCGACGTGCTCGCCGGGCAGTTCCACCCCTCCGACGACGCGTCGGCGCACGGCGCCTGGGCGTCGCTCCTGCTGGGACCGCTGCCGCCGCACGACTGAGGCCGGGATGGGACCCGCCGCCGCCCGAGCACGCCGGCGGGCCGCCCTGTGGAGAACTCCGACGCCCCGAGGGCGTCGCCCCCTAGTCTCGGCGGATGCTCCGCGGATCTCTGCTCGACCGGGCCGTCCTGCTCCTCGGCGCCCTGGTGCTCCTCCTGATCGGGGCCCCGCACCTCGGTCGGGCGCCCGGCCTCGTCCCGGTGGCGCTCGCGAGTGTGCCGCTGGTGCTGGCGGACGTGCGCGGGCACCGGCTCCCGAACGCGGTCACGCTCCCGCTGCTGGTGGTCGGAGCCGTCCTCGCGCCCACGGCGGGGACGCTTCTCGCCGTCCTCGCGACGGTGCTGTGCCTGGGCGTGCTGCATGCGGCGGGCGGGCTGGGCCTCGGCGACGTGAAGCTCCAGGCGGCCCTCGCACCGCCGCTCGCGGCTCTCGGACCCGAGCAGGTCGTCGCCGCGCCCGCTGTCGGCTTCGCGGTGGCAGGGCTGTGGGTGCTCGTGCTGTGCGTCCGCGGACGGGTCGCGTTCGGACCGTTCCTGCTCACGGGGTTCTGGCTGGTGCTCTGACGGCCCGCCTCCGCGCCGAGCGCAGGGACGGGCCGTCGGAGGGCCGGGCTCAGCCGGGGTGGGTCATCGACATGACGTCGAGGGCGCTGTCGAGCTGCTCCTCCGTCACCTCGCCGCGCTCGACGAAGCCGAGGTCCACGACCGACTCGCGGACGGTGATCCCCTTGGCGACCGAGTTCTTCGCGACCTTGGCGGCGGCCTCGTAGCCGATCACCTTGTTGAGCGGGGTGACGATCGAGGGGGAGGACTCGGCGAGGGCGCGGGCGTGCTCGACGTCGGCCTCGAGGCCGTCGACGGTCTTGTCGGCGAGCAGCACGGCGGAGTTCGCGAGCAGGCGGATCGACTCCAGCAGCGCCGTCCCCATGACGGGGATCGCGACGTTGAGCTCGAAGGCACCCGAGGCGCCCGCCCAGGCGATGGTGGCGTCGTTGCCGATCACGCGCGCGCAGACCATGAGGACGGCCTCCGGGATCACCGGGTTCACCTTGCCGGGCATGATCGAGGATCCGGGCTGGAGGTCGGGGATCCGCAGCTCTCCGAGGCCGGTGTTGGGGCCGGAGCCCATCCAGCGGAGGTCGTTGTTGATCTTGGTCAGGCTCACCGCGAGCACGCGCAGCGCTCCGGAGGCCTCGACCAGCGAGTCCCGCGCGCCCTGGGCCTCGAAGTGGTTGCGGGCCTCGGTGACGGGAAGGCCCGTCTCCTCCGCGAGGCGCGCGATGACCTTCTGCGGGAAGCCGGCGGGGGTGTTGATCCCGGTGCCGACCGCGGTGCCGCCGAGCGGGACCTCGGCGACGCGGGGGAGCGCCGACTGCACGCGTTCGATGCCGAGGCGGATCTGCGCGGCGTAGCCGCCGAACTCCTGGCCGAGCGTGACGGGGGTGGCGTCCATCAGGTGGGTTCGGCCGGCCTTGACGACCTCGGTCCACTGCTCCGCCTTGACCTCGAGCGACTCGGCGAGCTGCTCGAGCGAGGGGATCAGCGACTCGATGAGCGCGCCGGTGACGGCGACGTGGACCGAGGTGGGGAACACGTCGTTGGAGGACTGCGAGGCGTTGACGTGGTCGTTCGGGTGCACGGTGCGGCCGAGGGCCGTGGTCGCCAGCGAGCCCAGCACCTCGTTCATGTTCATGTTCGAGGACGTGCCCGAGCCGGTCTGGTAGACGTCGATCGGGAAGTGCGCGTCGTAGCCGCCCCCGACGACGAGGTCGGCCGCGTCGGCGATCGCCGTGGCGATGTCGGCGTCGAGCACGCCCAGCTCGGCGTTGGCCAGCGCCGCCGCCTTCTTGATGCGCGCGAGGGCCGCGATCTGGGCCGGCTCGAGGCCCGCACCCGAGATCGGGAAGTTCTCGACCGCCCGCTGGGTCTGCGCGGCGTAGAGGGCGTCGCGGGGGACCCGCACCTCGCCCATCGTGTCGTGCTCGATGCGGAAGTCGCCGGAGTCGTCGGTCGGGGAGTGATCCACCACGCTGTGTTCGTCCTTGTCTGATCGGTTGGTGCTGTGCTGTCCGGAGCCGCTCACGCGGGATCCGATCCCACCGCGCTCGGAGCGGCGGCGGAGGAGGCCGAGCCGGAGTCGCGCTCCAGCTCGGAGAGGTAGGGGCTGAGCTCGGGCGGATCGATGCCGAGCACGACATCGGACATCACGGTGCCGTCCGAGAGCCGGTAGTTGGCGCCCACGAGGGCGAGCCGCCCGGTCGCGACCGCGTCGGCGATCAGCGGGGAGCGCTGGAGCAGCTCGGCGACCGTGTCGCGCAGGTGCTCGCGGCCGACGGCCAGCGCGTCGGTCGCCGACGGGTCGACGAGCACGCGGCCGTCCGGCTGGGCGCCCACGAGGCGGCGCACCGCGGGGATGATCGGCTCGATCAGGTGCTCGATGTGCGGGGGGAGCCGCTCGGCGCCGGGCGCCTGCGACTGGATCGCCGCCCGGACCGCTCCGCACTCGTCGTGGCCGAGCACGAGCAGCACCTTCACGCCGAGGACGGCGACGCCGTACTCCAGCGAGCCGATGATGGAGTCCGCGATCACCTGGCCGGCGTTGCGGACGACGAAGAGGTCGCCGAGCCCCAGGTCGAAGATGATCTCGGCCGCGAGGCGGGAGTCGCTGCAGCCGAAGAGCGCAGCGAGCGGGGCCTGCGCGGCGGCGAGCTCGGCGCGGCGCTCGACGTCCTGGCGGGGGTGGCGGGGCTCGCCTGCGACGAAGCGCTGGTTGCCGCGGAGCATCTCCTTCCAGACCCACGCCGGCGGGCGGGACTCGCGGGGGACGGTGCTGCTGGTTCCGAGGCTCATCGGGACTCCTCCTGGCCGATCTGCGGGGTGATGGCGTCCACGACCAGGCGGATCTCGTCCGTCGGGGCCGTGCCGTAGACGAGGTAGGTGCTGGAGCCCTCCGTCGTCTCGAGTGCGTAGGGCGTGTTGCCGGTGTCGTCGCCGGAGTCGCGGTGGTCGTAGACGGTCCAGTCGCGGCCGTCGATCGTCTCGACGCCGGTCGCCGCCCGGCGGTCGAGCTGCGTCGCGACCCAGGCCGCGTCCGCGTCGAGCCCCTGACTCAGGCCGATGTAGCCCGCCTTCGGCGTGATCAGGCCGACGTACCAGTAGTCGGTGCCGTTCTCGCGGCGGAGCTCGGCCGCGTTGGCCTTCCAGCCCTCGGGCAGGGAGGGCACGGCGAGCGTCTGCTCCTCGCCCAGCTGGACCTGCGCGGCGACGCGGGGGACATCGACCGAGGAGAGCTCCACGGTGTCGCCGCGGGGGACGAGCAGGACGATGAGCGCTACCGCGCCGACGGTCGCGAGCAGCGAGAAGACGAGGTTGTTGACCGTCTTGCGCTGACGGTAGAGCCGGGAGTTCTCGGCCTTGCGTGCGGCCGTCTCGGCGGCCGTCTCCGGGCGCCCGAGCTCGGCGACGACCCGCGCGGGCTTCGCGCGGCTCATCCGGCGGCCGCCCCTCCGGAGCGGGCCGCGTCCAGCCGGGCGCGTGCTCCGATCAGCCACTCCTCGCAGCGGGCGGCGAGGGCCTCGCCGCGCTCCCACAGGGCGAGCGAGCGCTCGAGGGTGGAGCTGCCCTGCTCGAGCTCGGAGACGACGCGGACGAGCTCGTCGCGCGCCTGCTCGTAGGAGAATCCCGAGACGTCGGAGTCGTTCGCCGGGGCGTCGGGGGAGTCGGGCATGGGTCTGATCCTATCGATCGGGGCTGAGGGGGGACGGGTGGCGCGGCGGGCTCAGGACCGGCCGGCGGGATCGCCGGTGGGCCCCTCGGAGCGGGCGCCGACGGCCCCCTCCGCGAGCGTGAGGACGAGTGCGCCGCCGGCCGGCGCGTCACCGGGCGCCCGGACGACGTGCCCGGCCGCGTTCTGGACGATCGCGTAGCCGCGGTCGAGGGTGTGCTGGGGGGAGAGGGCGCGCAGGTGGCCGTGCAGGCGCTCGACCTCGAGGTGCGCGCGCTCGAGGCGGCGGTCCACCAGCTCGGCGCCGCGCGCCACCCAGCGGGTCAGCTCCTCGGAGTGCCGGTCGACCAGCACGTGCGGCTGGGCGAGCACCGGCCGCGAGCGCAGCTGCGAGAGCCGGTCGATCTCGTGCGAGACGAGCCCGCTCACGCGGCCGGTCATCCGCAGCCGGGCCTGCTGCACGCGCAGCAGCTCGTCGGAGACGTCGGGCACGACCCTCTTCGCGGCGTCGGTGGGAGTGGAGGCGCGCAGGTCGGCGACGTCGTCGAGCAGCGGGCGGTCGGCCTCGTGGCCGATCGCGCTGACGACCGGAGTGGAGCAGGCGGCGACGGCGCGCACGAGCGCCTCGTCGCTGAAGCCGAGCAGGTTCTGGAAGTCGCCGCCTCCGCGGGCGATCACGATCACGTCGATGCTGTCGTCGGCCTCGAGGGTCCGCAGGGCCGAGAGCACCTCCGGGACCGTCCGGTCGCCCTGCACGGCCGAGTGGACCACCCGGAAGCGCACGGCCGGCCAGCGCAGCTGCGCGTTCCGCAGCACGTCCTTCTCGGCGTCCGAGTCCTTGCCGGTGATGAGGCCCACGCCGTGCGGGAGGAACGGCAGCGGCTTCTTGCGGGAGGCGTCGAACAGCCCCTCCGACGCGAGCTGCCGGCGGAGCCGCTCGAGCTTCTCCAGCAGATCGCCCAGGCCGACGTGGCGCATCTCGAAGACCTGCATCGAGAGCGTGCCGCCCTTGACCCAGTAGTTGGGCTTCACCAGCGCGATGACCCGATCGCCCTGCTTGAGGTCGGCCGGGAGGCGGCTCCGCACCGACGACCAGACGGTGAAGCCGACCGTCGCGTCTCCGGACAGGTCCTTCAGCTTCCCGTAGACGTTGCCGCCGGACGCGCCCCACTGGGTGATCTCGCCCTCGACCCACGCGGTGCCGAGGCGCTCGATCCAGCCCTTGATCTTGCTGGCGAGCAGGCCGACCGGCCAGGGTGCGTCGGCGGTGGGTGGGGCGTCGGTCATCGCTGCCTCTGCTCGGAGGGACGGGGGGAACGGGAGTGCCCTCCCGCGACGACAACGGTACGGGACGGGTCCGACACCGGGACGGCCCGGGCACAGGATGCACCACGTAGAATCAGGGGGTGAGCCAAGTCCCGATCAGCCTGCCCATGCCGCGCATGCCCCGCGCCACAGGGCGTCTGCGCGACGTCCCCGTCGAGGGCCGCAAGCGCGTCCTCCTCGCCGCGCCCCGCGGCTACTGCGCCGGAGTCGACCGCGCGGTCGTCGCCGTCGAGAAGGCCATCGAGCACTACGGTGCGCCGGTCTACGTGCGCAAGCAGATCGTGCACAACGTGCACGTCGTCTCCACGCTCGAGAGCCAGGGCGCCATCTTCGTCGACGAGGTCGACGAGGTGCCCGAGGGATCGCACATCGTCTTCAGCGCGCACGGCGTCTCACCGGCCGTCGTCCAGGGCGCGGCCGACCGCGGTCTCCAGGCGATCGACGCGACCTGCCCCCTGGTGACGAAGGTGCACCGCGAGGCCGTCCGCTTCGCGCGCGACGACTTCGAGATCCTCCTCATCGGCCACGAGGGCCACGAGGAGGTCGAGGGCACCGCGGGCGAGGCCCCTGATCACGTCACCCTCGTCGGCAGCCCCGACGACGTGCCGAACATCGTCGTGAAGGACCCGGACAAGGTCGTCTGGCTCTCGCAGACGACGCTCTCGGTCGACGAGACGATGGAGACGGTGCGCCGTCTCCGCGAGCGCTTCCCCAACCTGCAGGACCCGCCGAGCGACGACATCTGCTACGCCACGCAGAACCGCCAGGTCGCGATCAAGAAGGTCGCCGCGGGCGCCGAGCTGGTCATCGTCGTCGGCTCCGCGAACTCCTCCAACTCCGTGCGCCTCGTCGAGGTCGCCCTCGAGTACGGCGCGAAGGCCGCCTACCGGGTCGACTACGCGAGCGAGATCAAGCAGGAATGGCTCGAGGGCATCCGCACCGTCGGCGTCACCAGCGGCGCCTCGGTGCCCGAGGTGCTCGTCCAGGAGGTCCTCGACGACCTCGCCGCCGCCGGGTACGGCGATGTCGAGGAGGTCAAGACCGCGGAGGAGGACCTGATGTTCTCGCTCCCCAAGGAGCTGCGCAAGGACGTCGCCGGCAAGCGCGACGCCCGCGGCGTCGGTGGACGCATCAGCGCGGGAGCGGGCGCCTAGAGCGTTCCGGCCCGGACACGGAAGAGGCCGCCCTCCCTCGGGAGCGGCGGCCTCTTCCGTGTGCGGTGGAACGGGGATCGACGCTAGACGTCGGTGCCGGCGCCGCCCTGCGAGCCCGACATGCGCGTGACGTACTCCGCGAACGTCGGGTCGCCCAGGATGGCGATCGCCGCGACGATCAGGGAGAGCAGCACGGTCGCCGCGATCCCGAGGATCGGGACGAGCACGGCGCGCTTGCCGGCGCGGAGCCGCCGGATCGAGATCCACACCGCGAAGGCGACGATCAGCGACTGCGCGAGCGCCACCACTACGCCGAGGATCCGTGCGAGCTCCGGCGACGCGTAGGTGCCGATGCCCTGGGAGCGGTAGAGCTCCTGGAGGGTCGTCGCGAAGCTCGAGGGATCGAGCAGCGTCGGCACGGCGAAGAACACGCCGAGCGCGAGCAGCACGATCGTGAGCAGGCGGTCGACGGGATGCGCGACGGGCTTCGCGGCCGGAGCGGTCGCGGGCCTCGGATCGGTCTCCGACCCCCTCGGGTCGGGGACGACCACGGCGTCCTCCGGCGGCTGCCACGACCAGCCGGGCGGCGCGTACTCGCCGTACTGCGGCTCCGGACGCCTGTCGCCCGGCTGATCGTGTGCGTTCGTCACGGAGCGGTGCCCTACTTCCCGGAGTTCCCGGCCGAGCCGAGCTGACGGGTCGCCTCGGCGACGCGCGCGGCCATCGCGGTCTCGGCGATCTTGCCCCACGAGCGCGGGTCGTAGACCTTCTTGTTGCCGACCTCGCCGTCGACCTTGAGGAAGCCGTCGTAGTTCTTCAGCACGGTGTCCGCGACGGAGCGGCTGAACGCGTACTGCGTGTCGGTGTCGATGTTCATCTTGACGACGCCGTTGCGGACCGCCTCGGCGATCTCCTCGTCGGTCGAGCCCGAGCCGCCGTGGAAGACGAGGTCGAGGGGGAGCGCGCCGGTGCCGTACTTCGCCTGCAGGCCGTCCTGGATCTCGCGGAGCAGCTCCGGGCGCAGGCGGACGTTGCCCGGCTTGTAGACGCCGTGGACGTTGCCGAAGGTCAGGGCGGCCATGTAACGGCCCTGCTCGCCGAAGCCGAGGGCCTCGACGGTCGCGATCGCGTCGTCGAGCGTGGTGTAGAGGTGCTCGTTGATGTCGTGCGAGACGCCGTCCTCCTCGCCGCCGACGACGCCGATCTCGACCTCGAGGATGGCGTTGATGTTCTTGACGCGCGGGAGGATCTCCTTCGCGATGGCGAGGTTCTCGTCGAGCGGGATCGCGGAGCCGTCCCACATGTGCGACTGGAAGAGCGGCTCGCGACCGGCCTTGACCTCCTCCTCGGAGGCGGCGATCAGCGGGTAGACGAAGCCCTCGAGCGCGTTCTGCGGGCAGTGGTCGGTGTGGAGCGCGACCGTGACCGGGTAGTTCTTGGCGACCTCGGTCGCGAACCTCGCGAAGGCGATCGCGCCGGCCGCGCGATTCTTCACGGTGTGGCCGGCGAAGTAGTCCGCGCCTCCGGTGGTGACCTGGATGATGCCGTCCGAGCCCGCCTCGGTGAGGCCCTGGAGGACCGCGTTGATCGTCTGCGACGACGAGACGTTGAACGCCGGGTAGGCGAAGCCGCCCGCCTTCGCCTTGTCGAGCATCTCTGCGTACTGGTCCGGGGTAGCGACGGGCATGGCATCTCCTTTGACGGATGAACGAAGGGGGGTCGGGCGAGGCCCGCGTCGCGGACGAGTCTAGCGAGGCGCCCCTCCGCGGTCCCTCCGCCCGTGGAGGGCCCTGGACTAGGCTTCGGGCAGGGATGGGGATCCGCTCCGCGGGTCCTGCGACGACGTGCACGAACTCGACGACGAAGGACTCCACTCTGTGATCGACAACGACTCGTTTTACCTCCACCCCGACCGCAACCTCGGCATGGAGCTCGTCCGCGCCACCGAGGCCGCCGCGATCCGCGCCGTGCCCTTCATCGGCAAGGGCGACAAGAACGCCGCCGACGGCGCAGCGGTCGACGCCATGCGCACCTTCCTCGGGACCGTGAACTTCGACGGAGTCGTCGTGATCGGCGAGGGCGAGAAGGACAACGCGCCCATGCTTTTCAACGGCGAGCACGTCGGCAACGGCTCGGGGCCCGCCGCCGACATCGCCGTCGACCCGATCGACGGCACCTCGCTGACCGCCGCCGGGCGCCAGAACGCGCTCTCGATGATCGCCGTCGCCGACCGCGGCGCGATGTTCGACCCCTCCGCCGTGTTCTACATGGAGAAGATCGTCACCGGGCCCGAGGGCGTCGGGATCATCGACATCCAGCGCCCGATCGGCGAGAACATCCGCGCCCTGGCCCGCGCCAAGCGCAAGCCCGTCGAGGAGATGCGCATCGCGGTGCTGGACCGCCCGCGCCACGCTCAGCTGATCGAGGACATCCGCGCGGCCGGAGCCGGCACGCGCCTCCTGCTCGACGGCGACGTCGCGGGCGGCATCAACGCCGCTCGCCACGACTCCCGACTCGACATGTGCGTCGGCACCGGAGGCACGCCCGAGGGCATCATCACGGCCTGCGCCATCCGCGCGCTCGGCGGAGTGATCCAGGGCATCCTCCGCCCGAAGGACGACGACGAGCGCCAGCGCGCCATCGACGCCGGCCACGACCTCGATCGCGTCCTCCACGCCAACGACCTCGTCCGCAGCGACAACACCTACTTCGTCGCGACCGGAGTGACGAACGGCGGGCTCGTGAAGGGCGTGCGCAAGGAGGGCCACGTCATCACGACGGAGTCCATCGTGCTGCGCTCCCGCTCGGGCACCATCCGCCGCGTGACCGCCCAGCACCTCGCGGAGAAGTGGGTCTAGGCCGTCACTGTCTCTCCGAGACGCCGCCCCGCCGCTGAGACGCCGCTCCGCTGACGGCGCCTCGGCGAGTGCGGCGGCGTTTCGGCGTGCGGGACGCGGAAGGACACCGGCCCCGGTCACCGAGGCGAGCGGGCGGGGCCGCGGCGGGTCTCGAGACGCCTCGCGGGCGCTCCTCCGCCGAGCCGCGGAGGTGGAGCGCCGTCGCGAGCTGCGGTCGTCCGGGTGTCGAGCCGGATGGACGGCGCCGCTCGCGCCCGGCCTGCACGCCCGGTGCTCGCTCAGCGAGGACCCGGGACCCTACGCGCTCCGCTCGGACTCGTCGTCCGCGGCGAGCAGCTCGACGGCGGTGAGGCGGCGCGGCGAGGAGGCGACTCCTCCGACCGGGGCGATGACGCGCGACTCGTCGAGGGAGTCGAACTGGCGCGCGGTGACCAGCACGCGGCTCTCGAGCGAGCCGGCGAAGGCGTTGTAGGAGTCGACCGTCTTCTCGAGCGAGCGGCGCAGGCCCTCGGCGTGGTCGGCGAGGGTGCCGAGACGGGCGTAGAGCGTCTTGCCGAGGTCGAGCAGGCGCTTGGCGTCGTCGGTGAGCACGTCCTGCTGCCAGGTGTAGGCGACGGTCTTCAGCACCGACCACAGGGTCACGGGCGAGGCGAGGGCGACGCGCTTGCGGAACGCGTACTCGAGCAGGCTCGGGTCGGCGTCGAGCGCGCTCGCGAGCAGCGGCTCGCTCGGCACGAACGCGATGACGAACTCGGGGCTCGCCGGGAGACCGGTCCAGTAGGAGCGGGCGGCCAGCGCGTCCACGTGGCCGCGGAGGGCGCGGACGTGCGCCCGCAGGAGCCCCGCGCGCCGCGCCTCCTCCTCGCCGCCGGCGCCCGCGGGGATCGCGCTCGCCTCCAGGTACGCGTCGAACGGCACCTTGGCGTCCACCGCGATCGCCTTGCCGCCGGGCAGGCGGACCACCATGTCGGCGCGGCCGCGGCCCGCCTCGCCCTCGAGCCCGAACTGCACGTCGAAGTCGACCCGCTGGGTGAGCCCGGCGGCCTCTACGACGTTCCGCAGCTGCGTCTCGCCCCAGGCGCCGCGGCTCGTGGTGGAGCGGAGCGCGGACGCGAGGGTCTCGGTCGTCGAGCGCAGCTGCTCGCCCGCCGCCCGCTGTCCCTCGAGCTGCTCGGTGATCGCCCCGAACTGGGCGGCGCGCTCGCGCTCGAGCCGGCCGACCGCCTCCTGCATGCCGCGCAGGCTCTCGGCGACGGGGGAGAGGGTCTGCAGGATGCGCGCGTCGTGCCGCTCGCGCTCGGCGACGACGCGCAGCTGCTCCTGGAGCTCGCGGATCTGGTCGCGGGCGGAGCCGAGGTGCTCGCGGTGCTGCTCGACGACGGCCTCGTGGCGCTCCTCCAGGCCCTCCGCGCGGGCGCGGGCTGTCGCGAGGTCGAGGGCGAGGGCGGCGTCGGGCGTGCGGGAGCGGGCGAGGAGGACGGCCACGACTCCCGCGAGGAGCGCGCCGACCACCAGGCCGAGGGCGAAGGAGAGATCCATGCCGCCGATGACACCACGCACTTCCGACATCGATCGATCGACGCGCCACGACCACCGAACGAGGGCCAGGACGCCCTGCGACCGCCTCGTAGACTTCGCGATCATGGGGAATCACCACCGCTCATCGCGCCTGCTCACGGTCGCGCTCGCTCTCGCCGTCGGGCTCGGCACCGCCCTCGTCCCGATCACCTCCGCCTCGGCCGCCGAGGACGCGCCGTCGACCGTCTCGGTCGAGACCGGCGCTCTCGACGCGTCCCTCGACCGCGCCGACCTCGGCGTCCCGGACCAGTCGACGCAGTACAGCGCCGAGGAGACGAAGAGCTTCCGCGCCGGCTTCATCGTCAGCGACGCCCAGTTCTTCGACGGCGACGCGCTGAGCACCGGTCAGGTGCAGTCGCTCCTGAACGAGAAGGGCAGCCGGTGCTCCACCGCCGGCACCGCCCCCTGCCTCAAGAACTTCTCGCAGGCGACGCCGTCCAAGGCGGCGGACGCGATGTGCAGCGCCTACCAGGGCTCCGGCAGCGAGTCGTCGGCCTCGATCTTGACGCGCGTCGGCCTGGCCTGCGGCATCAACCCGCTCGCCCTGGTCGTGCTCGTGCAGAAGGAGCGGAGCCTCGTCACCGACACGACGCCGAGCCCCGAGGACTACGCCAAGGCGACCGGCTACAACTGCCCGGACACCGCGGCGTGCGACCCCGGCTCGGCGGGCTTCTTCACGCAGGTCTACAGCGCGGCCCGCCAGTTCAAGCGCTACGCCAACCCGCCCGGCTCCGGCTCGAACTTCACCACCTACGCTCCGGGCACGACGCCGAACGTCGCCTACTACCCGAGCACCGCGTGCGGCTCCTCGCCGGTCACCATCCGCAACCAGGCCACGGCCGACCTCTACTACTACACGCCGTACCAGCCCAACGACTACGCGCTCACCGGCTCCGGCAACGCGGCCTGCGCGACCTACGGCAACATCAACTTCTGGTACCTCTTCAGCGACTGGAACCCGAACGGCACCCTGGCCAACGCCGGGATCGCCCCCGCGGGACGCGTCGACGCCCCGCGCATCTCGGGCAGCACGCTGAGCGTGTCCGGCTGGGCCGTCGACCCGACGACGCAGCAGGCCGCGCTGACCACGACGGTCACGGTGACCGGCCCCGACGGCACCCGCACGGTCCGCACGCAGACCGCGAACGGCGACCGCGGCGACATCCCGGGCGAGTACTCCGTCGCCGGCCGCGCCCACGGCTTCGGCGCCACCACGCCCGTCTCGGCACCCGGCACCTACCAGGTCTGCGTCTCCGCCGACTCCGTCGACTGGAACCGCTGGGTCGGCACGGGCGACTCCCGGGGCCCCGGCCGGAAGGATCTCGGCTGCTCGTCCGTGAGCACGTCGGCCGGGATCGACGTCTTGCGTCTGGCCGGCACCGACCGCCAGGGCACCGCCGTCGCGATCTCGAAGGCCGTCTTCGGCCCGAACGTCCCCGTCGTCTACATCGCGACCGGCGCGAACTTCCCCGACGCGCTGAGCGCCGCCCCGGTCGCGGCCAAGCAGAAGGGTCCGCTGCTCCTGGTCGACCGCGACTCGATGTCGCAGCCCGTTCGCGACGAGCTCAGCCGGCTCAAGCCGGCGAGGATCGTCGTGGTCGGCTCCCCACTGAGCGTCGGCGACGGCCTGCTGAACCAGCTGAGGTCCTACTCGCCGACGGTGGACCGCATCGGAGGGAAGGACCGCTACGACACGTCTAGGCTCATCATCCAGAGCGCGTTCCCGAGCGGCTCGTCGCGCGCCTGGCTCGCCACGGGCGAGAAGTTCCCCGACGCGCTCGGCGCGAGCGCCGCGGCCGGCTCCGTCGACGCACCCGTCGTCCTCGTGAACGGCACCGGCAGCACGGCCGACGCCGTGACGAAGGGCATCCTCTCGAAGCTCAAGGTGCAGAGCCTCACCATCGCGGGCAGCCCCCTGTCGGTGAGCGAGGGGATCAAGAACTCGCTTCCGGTGCCGACGATCACCCGCATCGGCGGAGTCGACCGCTACGACACATCGGAGCAGCTGAACCGGGCCGCCTTCTCGAGGGCCGAGACTGTGTTCCTGGCGACGGGCGAGAACTTCCCCGACGCCCTCGCCGGAGCCACGGCGGCGGGCTACTCGAACAGCCCGCTGTTCGCCGTGCCGACGACCTGCGTGCCCCGCGCCGTCCTGACCGACATCGCGAAGTCGGGAGCTCAGCGGGTCGTCCTCCTCGGCGGTCCCACCACCCTCTCGGAGGACGTCGCGCGGCTCACCCCCTGCGGCTGATCGCCCGCGACCCCGCCACTAGCGTGGAGGGATGACCCCGACCGCACCGTCCCCGACCGGCCTCCGACGCCGGCGGGGCGGTGCGGTCGTCGTCGTCGCGGCGCTGGTGGCACTCCTGCTGGGAGGCTCCGTCGACGGCACGCGCCTCGCAGCGGTGCCGTCCGAGCCGCAGACCGTCCGGCTGTGGACCTTCCTCCAGCCGGGCCCCGTCGCGGCCGACTTCGACCCGGGCGACCTGATCTCCGACGAGGTCTTCTTCGCCGGCGACGCGCTCGGACCGCTCACGGTGCAGGCGTTCCTCGACGCCCGCGTCCCCGACTGCGCTGGCGGGCCGGTGCCGTGCCTGCGCGACTACGCCGAGGACACCGCGGCGATCACGGCCGACGAGCAGTGCGACGCGCTGCCCGCCGGACGCGACGTCCCGGCCGCGGAGATCATCACCTCGGTCGCCGGCGCGTGCGGCGTGAATCCGGCCGTCCTCCTGGTGCTGCTGCAGAAGGAGCAGTCGCTCGTGACCGATCCGGAGCCGAGCGAGCGGCAGTTCCGCAGTGCCACGGGCTACGGCTGCCCGGACACCGCCGACTGCGACACGGACTCCTACGGCTTCGCGGCGCAGGTGTACGGAGCGGCGTGGCAGTTCCAGCGCTACCGGAATCCGGACTCGAGCTTCGACTGGTACCCGGTCGGCGCGGCCAGCGACGTCCGCTACTCCCCGGACGAGTCCTGCGGCACCGCCCCGGTGACGATCGCCAACGCGGCCACGGCGGGCCTCTACTACTACACGCCGTACCAGCCGAATGCGGCGGCGCTCGCGAACCTCTACGGCGAGGGCGACGACTGCTCGGCCTACGGGAACCGGAACTTCTGGCGCATCTTCAGCACCTGGTTCGGCGACCCCCGCGGCTGAGCCGATCGTCTCGAGCCGGCTCGGCATGACGGACGTCAGGCGGCGACGGGGGCCTTCGGGCGCAGGCGCTTCACGGAGACGCCGGCCAGCTCGCCGAGCTCGGCCATGCTCGCGGCGCCGTGCCGCCGGGCCGCGTGCACGACGATCGCGGCGCACGCCTCGGCGTCGGCCGACGCGTCGTGGTGGCGGAAGTCCTCGAAGCCCGCGGCCATGGCGACGACGGGGAGGCGGTAGGAGTCGAGCTCGTACGTCTTGCGGGCGAGCTGCAGCGAGCAGAGGTAGTCGTACTCGGGGTGCTCGAGGGAGGTCGCCGCGCAGGCCGCGCGGATGACGCCCATGTCGAAGCCGGCGTTGTGCGCGACGAACACGTCCTCGCCGGCGAAGGCCGCCAGGTCGGCGAACTGGTCGACCCAGGAGGCGGCGGCGTGCACGTCGTGCTTGCGGATGCCGTGGATGCGCGTGTTCCACTCGAGGAAGTCGTCGTACCCCAGCGGCGGGCGGATGAGCCAGCCGGCGCGGTCGACGACGCGGCCGTCGCGGACCTTCACGAGCCCGACGGAGCAGGCGGAGGCCCCGTGCGAGTTGGCGGTCTCGAAGTCGATGGCGGTGAAGTCGATGGGCACGCTCCAGCCGCTCACGCACCTCCGACGCCGCCGGGAGCGTCGCGCGCGCGTCGCCCCGAGCGGGCGGGAGCACCCGCCGGCCGCGGGCGGGCGCCTCCCGTTCCTCCGCGCCCCGCCCGCCCGGCCCTTCCGCCGCCACGCCGTAGGATAGATGCCCGTGGCTCTCACTATCGCAATCGTCGGTCTCCCCAACGTCGGCAAGTCGACGCTCTTCAACGCATTGACCAAGAACACGGTGCTCGCGGCGAACTACCCGTTCGCGACGATCGAGCCGAACGTGGGTGTGGTGAACCTGCCCGACTCCCGCCTCGAGGTGCTCGCCGGGATCTTCGGCTCCGAGCGCATCCTCCCGGCGCCCGTCTCCTTCGTCGACATCGCCGGCATCGTGCGCGGCGCGTCCGAGGGCGAGGGCCTGGGCAACAAGTTCCTCGCGAACATCCGCGAGGCCGACGCGATCGCGCAGGTCATCCGCGGCTTCGAGGACTCCGACGTCGTCCACGTCGACGGCAAGGTCGACGCCGCCAGCGACATGGAGACGATCAACACCGAGCTGGTCCTCGCCGATCTCCAGACCCTCGAGAAGGCCGAGGCCCGCTACGAGAAGGAGCTCAAGGGGAGGAAGATCGAGCCGATCGTGGTCGAGACCGCGAAGAAGGCGCGCGAGTTCCTCGACCAGGGCAAGCCGCTGTCGGCCTCCTCGATCGATCTGGAGCCGATCCGCGAGCTGGGCCTGCTGACCGCCAAGCCGTTCATCTACGTCTTCAACGTCGACGAGGCCGTGCTGACCGACGACGCCCGGAAGGCCGAGCTCGCGGCCCTCGTCGCGCCGGCGAAGGCGATCTTCCTCGACGCGAAGATCGAGTCCGAGCTGATCGACCTCGACGAGGCCGACGCCGCCGAGATGCTCGAGTCGACCGGCCAGACGGAGTCGGGCCTCAACCAGCTCGCGACCATCGGCTTCGACACCCTGGGCCTCCAGACGTACCTCACGGCCGGCCCGAAGGAGACGCGCGCCTGGACCATCGGGAAGGGCTGGACCGCGCCCCAGGCCGCCGGCGTCATCCACACCGACTTCCAAAAGGGCTTCATCAAGGCCGAGATCATCTCGTTCGACGACCTCGTCGAGACCGGCTCGATCGCCGAGGCCCGCGCGAAGGGCAAGGCCCGCATCGAGGGCAAGGACTACGTGATGCAGGACGGCGACGTCGTGGAGTTCCGCTTCAACGTGTAGGACGGCCGCGCTCGGCTCGAGGCGCCCGGTTCGCTCGGATCCCCGGATCCGCGAGCCGGGCGCTTCTGCAGGGAGGTGCGGGATCGCCGACCCCGGGAGTCCGACACGAGGCCGGTCACGTCCGCGGACGTCCGCCCCGCCCCGTCAGTTCAGCACGTCCCCGATCAGCCAGCTCGACAGCCCGACGAGGGTGCAGACGCCGACGACCACCCAGGCGACGGTCCGGCGGAGCGAGCGGGAGACCGCCTCCGAGCTGCGGGGAGTGGGACGCAGCGGCGCCGTGTACGCGGGCGGGACGGAGTAGGTCCGGGCCGGCGGGAGGAGTCGGGGGAGAGTGACCGGACGGCCGTCGACCCACTCGGCGGGCAGCTCCGCGGCCTTCGCGGCCTGCAGCGTGAGCTCGACCTTCAGCGGGGATCCGCGGAGGGAGGCGTAGGCGGCGGCGGTGAGGCCGAGGCTCGCGAGGTGGCGGAGGGTCGGGGCGAAATCCGCCGAGAGGGTCGGGGAGAGCTCGCCCACCCGCTCGCCGTCGAGACGGAGCTCGACGAGGTCGCCGGCCGGGTGCAGGGTCACCAGCAGCAGGCCGCGACCGCTCGCCGGAACGACCGTCGAGAGGCGGGCGAAGTGCTCGTCCTCGCGCAGGATCGGCAGGCCCCGCGACCAGGGGAGGATCGAGTGGCGCTCGACGGGCGGCTCGTTGAGCGGCACGAGCAGCTCGGGGGCGACCAGGGCGACGCGGAGGACGGCCCGCAGGCCCTCCTCGCCGCGCTCGACCCGGATGCGCGCGGTCGTGACCGGGACGGCTCCGCTCGCCACGACCCGGTCGAGAGCGGCCCGGTGGGCGGAGGCGTTCGGCAGGTAGCCGAGGACGCGGCCGCCGACCCGGACCGAGACGGCGTCGAGGCCGGTGGGGTGGTCGGGCTCGGGGATCAGGTCGACCTCGAGGGTCCGCTCGTCGATCTCGCCCGGCTCGAGCGTGCGGCCGATCAGATCGGCGATCTCCTCGATCCGCTCGGCCTCGGCGAGGGCGTCGACGCTCGGGGCGCCGTCGGCGTTCGGGAGGCGGTAGACGACGCGCTCCGTGACGGGGGTGACGGGTGCGTCCCGCACCACCGCGGCACTGTCCTGCGCGGAGCGGCGCGCCTCGGTGAACCGCTTGCCGTTCCACCAGCGCATCTCGGCCGCATCGGCCTCGTCGCGGTACCAGCCCGCCGGCGCACCCTCGTCCATCGACCCCCCCCGTTCCTCCGGCGAACGAGTCTACGAGGAGGGCGGGAGCGTCAGAGACCCGGGTCCGTGGCGGCGGGATCCTCGGGGGCGAGCGCGGCCGCGGGCTCTCCCGAAGCGGGGCCGCTCCACGCACCGGACTCGTGCGCCCGAGGGCCGGCGATCCACTCCAGAGCCTCGCGGACGAGCATCCGGACGTGACGCGCGTGGCCGATGGTGACGGGGGCGGGATCCTCGAGGACCTCGAGCAGGCGGTGCAGCACGGCACGGCTCTGCAGTCGTGTCATGGGCCTCACGGTAGGGGCCCGGTCGCTCGGACGGTAGTGCCGATCCGCGACAGCGCACCCGTCTAGGCTCGCCACATGACTCGTCTCGACGGTGCCGTCGTCCTCGTCCTCGGAGCCTCGGGCGGCCTCGGCCGCCTCCTGGCCGATTCGCTGGAGGCGCGCGGTGCCGTCGCGGTGCGCTCGGGGCGCGACTCCGCGGCGCTCGGCGAGGCACCCCTGGTCGCCGACCTGCGCGGGGAGGACGAGCCCCGGCGCGTGGTCGCCGAGGTGCTCGAGCGGCACGGGCGCCTCGACGGCGTCGTCGTGGCCGCGGGCGTCGTGGCCTTCGGGCCCTCCGCCGAGCTCGATCCGGCCGTTCTGGAGGAGCTCGTCGAGGTGAACGCGCTGGCGCCGATCCGGGTGCTGACCGCCGCGCTGCCGTCGCTCGTCGCGTCGGCGGGCGAGGGGCGCGAGCCGTTCGCGCTGACCATCAGCGGCGTGGTGGCGGAGGCTCCGACCGCGCGACTCGCCGCGTACTCCGCCTCGAAGGCGGCACTGCACTCCTTCGTGAAGGCCTCGGCCCGCGAGTACAAGCGGGCGGGCGTCCTCCTGCTCGACGCGCGCCCCGGCCACACCGAGACCGAGCTGTCCCGGCACCCGCTCGCGGGAGACGCGCCCCGCTTCGGCGCGGGTCTGGCGCCGCAGGACGTGGTCGACCGGCTGCTCGACGCGGTCGAGGGCGGCGAGACCGACCTGCCTCCTGCGGCGTTCACCGGCTGACGCCGTCCCGAGACGAGGCGGAGCCGGTCGATCGTCGCGGGAGCGCCCCGGATCGAGCACTGCAGCCTCGGCTGCGTACAGCCGCCGTGATCAGCCTGCGCATCCGGCGGCCGGGACCGCGATCGGCGCGGCAGCCCGTCCGACCGTCCTCCCCGCAGACGCGGGGATACCCGCCGTTCACCGGAGCGTCGCACGGGCGCACTAGCGTCCCTCCGTGCCCGACACCGCCGATGACGCCCTCCGTCCCACTCCCGAGCTGCTCCGCACGCTCACGCCCGCCGACGCGCGGGACCTCGTCGTGCTGGACGAGGACGACGACGATCCGGTGCTCCTGCGCCGCGACGGCACGCAGATCGACACCTGGCGCGAGGGCTACCCCTACGACGAGCGGATGTCGCGCGAGGAGTACGAGGCAGGCAAGCGCCTCCTCCAGATCGAACTGCTGAAGCTGCAGAACTGGATCAAGAAGCACGGGCGCCGACTCGTGGTCGTGTTCGAGGGGCGCGACGCCGCGGGCAAGGGCGGCACCATCAAGCGCTTCACCGAGCACCTCAACCCGCGCGGAGCCCGCGTGGTCGCGCTCGAGAAGCCGACCGAGCGCGAGGCCGGTCAGTGGTACTTCCAGCGCTACGTCTCGCACCTGCCGGCCGCCGGCGAGATCGTCCTCTTCGACCGCTCCTGGTACAACCGGGCCGGCGTGGAGCGCGTGATGGGCTTCTGCACGCCGGCGCAGTACGACGAGTTCATCCGCCAGACGCCGCTGTTCGAGCGGATGCTCGTCGGCGACGGCATCGACCTGGTGAAGCTGTGGTTCTCGGTCTCGGCGGAGGAGCAGCGCACCCGGTTCACGATCCGCATGATCGACCCCGTGCGCCAGTGGAAGCTCTCGCCGATGGACCTCGCCTCGCTCGACAAGTGGGGCGACTACACCGCGGCCAAGGAGGCGATGATGGCGGCGACCGACACCGCCGACGCTCCCTGGACCATCGTGAAGAGCAACGACAAGAAGCGCGCCCGGCTCGAGGCCATGCGCTACGTCCTGAGCCTCTACGACTACGACGGACGCGACGAGGAGGTCGTGGGCCCGCTGGGTCCGGACCCGCTGATCGTCGGATCGGCCGCGGACGTGTACGAGCGCGGCGAGCACGCCGCGACGAGCTGACCGGGGGGACGGACATGGGGGAGTCGGGGATCGGCGCGGAGCTGCCGGGGGTGCACCTGCGCTGGCTGGCGCTCGACGAGCAGACGCTGGACGCCGAGCGGCTGCTGCCGCTGCTGAGCGACGAGGAGCGCGAGCGCTACGCCGGCACGGTCGCCGCGTCGGCGGCCGAGCGCTTCGTCTTCGGGCGGGTGCTCCTGCGGATGCTCGCGGCCGAGCTCACGGGGACGCGCGCGTCGGAGGTCCGGGTCGTCGCGTGCTGCCCGCGCTGCGGGGGCGCGCACGGCCGGCCGCGGCTGGAGGGACGCGGGATCGCGCTCGAGCTGCTGTCGGTGAGCATCGCGCACTGCGCGGGCGCCGTCGTGGTCGCGGCGAGCAGCGCCGGTGCGGTCGGCGTCGATGTGGAGCCGACGCTGGGCACGCCCGAGCGCGGGGAGCGGATCACGCGCATCGCCGGGGCGCCCTTCGCCACGGGCGGGATGCGCCCCGCCGACCCCGTCCTGCACTGGACCCGGATCGAGGCCGCGCTGAAGGCGGACGGCCGCGGGCTCGAGCTCGACCCGCGCCGGGTGCACGTGCACGAGTCGCACCACGCGGCGGAGGCGCGGATCGACGGCGTCCGCTTCCGGCTGGCCGAGCCGCAGCTGGACCCCGCGCTGCGGGTCAGCGTCGCCCTCGGGCCGATGGGGGACGCGGGCGCCGGGCCCATCATCGGCTGGCGGCGCGAGCACGGCGACGCGCTCGCGGACTCGCTGGTGTCAGCGCCGGGACGGTAGCGGCGGCAGCTCCTCGTCGAGGAGCCAGGTGTCGAGCAGGTCGTCCACGCCCTCGCCGAGGACCTCGGTGCAGAGCTCGCGGAACTCCTCGTCGGTGACGGCGGCGGAGGAGTAGCGGGACGTCCACTCCCGCAGCAGCCGGAGGAAGGGCTCGTCGCCGACGGTGAGCCGCAGCGCGTGCAGGGTGAGCGCGCCGCGCTTGTAGACGCGGTCGTCGAAGAGTGCGACCGGCCCCGGATCGGCGAGCACGAGATCCTGCGCCGCAGCCCGCAGCACCGCGTGGTGGCGGCGGGCGCAGGCGTCGGCGGTGGCGCGGCCCGACTCCTCCGACCACAGCCACTCCGCGTAGCAGGCGAACCCCTCGTTGAGCCAGATGTGGCGCCACCGGGCGATGCCCACGCTGTTGCCGAACCACTGGTGCGCGAGCTCGTGCGCGATGAGGCGCTCCGAGCCGCCGCGGCCGTCGGCGTGGTTGGCGCCGAACACCGCCATCGCCTGCGCCTCGAGCGGGATCTCCAGCTCGTCCGCCGTGACGACGACGCAGTAGCGGGCGAAGGGGTAGGGCCCGAACAGCCGCGTGAACAGGGCGAGCATGCGCTCGAGCGGAGCGAAGTCGTGCGCGACCCGAGCGGCCAGGGCGGCGGGGCGGGCGAGGGTCACCGCGACGCCGGCGAGCACGCGCTCCTCGATCGCGTAGCGGCCGATCTGCACCGACGCGAGGTACGCGGCGCTGGGCTCGCGCTGCTCGTAGAGCCAGGTGCGGCGGCCGGAGCGGGCGCTCGAGTCGACGAGCACCCCGTTCGCGAGCACGGCGTAGCCCTCCTCGGCGGTGACGCGCAGGCGGTACGGAGCCTTCTCGGCGACGTCGTCGTTGCAGGGGAACCAGGTGGAGGAGCCGGAGGGCTGCGAGGCGACGAGCACCCCGTCCTCCAGCTCCTCCCAGCCGAGCTCGCCCCAGTGGGTGGCGCGGGGGGCGGGGTGGCCGCTGTACTCGATCTCGACGTCGACGCTCTCGCCGGCGGCCAGCGGCTCGGCGGGGGACACCCGCAGCTTGTGCGGCGCCTGCTCGTGGCGGGCGCGGCGTCCGTCGATCCGGACGCGGGCCACGCGGAGCCGGGAGAGGTCGAGGGAGAACCGCCGGAGCGGCTGCAGCGCGACGATCCGCAGCACGGCCCGGCCGGCCAGGCGGTTCGAGGCGACGCGGTAGTCGAGGTCGAGGTCGTAGGACTCGACGCGGTAGCCGGTGTTCCCGATGCCGGGGACGTAGGGGTCGCCGGCGGTCTCGAGCCCGGTCAGCGCAGGGCTCACGCGACGGGCGCGTGGTAGTCGGCGACGCGCACCTCGCGCCACGGGCCGATCGGGTTGCCGCTCCAGCGGCTGCCCGCGGGCACGAGCTCCCCCCGCATGACGAGCGAGGCCGGGCCGACCGTGCCGTGCTCGGCGATCCGCGCGGCGGGGAGGATCACGCTGTGCGGGCCCAGGGTGGCGCCGGCGTCGAGGCTCACGAGATCCATGCTCATGATTCGATCATGGAACAGGTGCGTCTGCACGACGCAGCCCCGGTTCACGGTCGCTCCGTCGCCGAGCGAGATCAGATCGGCCTCGGGGAGCCAGTAGCTCTCGCACCAGACGCCGCGTCCGATCCGGGCGCCGAGGCTCCGCAGCCACCAGACCAGCGCCGGAGTACCCGCGGCGGCGTGGGCGAACCAGGGCGCGGCGACCATCTCGGTGAAGGCGTCGGCCAGCTCGCTCCGCCAGACGAACGAGGACCACAGCGGCTGCTCGCTCGGCTCGACCCGCTGGATCAGGATCCACTTCGCGGCGGTGGAGACGGCCGCGGCGACCGCCCCGGCGGCCAGCAGCACGACGCCTCCCACGAGCGCGGCGAGCACCGCCCCGAGCGTCTGGATCAGCGCGAGCAGTCCGGCGACCACGCCGAGGCCGATCGCGACCGAGACGACCACCGGGACGAAGCGGCCGAGCTCCCACGCGATGCGGGCCGCGCGGAGTCGGCGGGCCGGGCGGAAGGTGCGCGCCGACTCCGCCTCGACGACGGTGCGCCGCAGCCGCACGGGAGGTGAGCCCAGCCACGACGAGCCCGCCTTCGACTTCCGGGGCGCGGAGGAGAGGACGGCGACGAGTCCGCCGGCGGGCACGGTGTGGCCGGGCGCGGCCATGCCGGAGTTGCCGAGGAACGCGCGCTCGCCGATCTCGGCGCGGGCGAGCCGCATCCAGCCGCCGCCGAGCGCGTAGGAGGCGACGAGCGTGTCGTCGGCGAGGAAAGCGCCGTCGCGGATGGTCGTCATCGCGGGCAGGAGCAGCACCGTCGAGGCCTCGACGTCGCGTCCGACCTTCGCGCCGAGGAGCCGCAGCCAGACCGGGGTGAACAGGCCCGAGTAGAGCGGGAAGAGCAGGACCCGCGCGGAGTCGAGCAGCCGTTCCGTCGACCAGACCTGCCAGCCGATCCGACCGCGCACGGGGTGGGTGCCCGGCTCGACGCCCCGGCCGAGCAGGCGCACCAGGACGACGACGAGAGCGGCGAGGACGACTCCGGAGACGGCGACGGCGGGCACGAGGGCGGCGAGAGCGGGCCCGAGCGCGGCGCCGAGGCCGGCCGAGCCGCGCACGGCGGCGGCCACGACGGCGAGCCCGGCCGCGAGGGCGAGGACCGGGACCGCCGCGAGGCCGACCGCGGACGCTCCGTACGCCCAGACCCAGCCCGGGCGGCGCGCCGGGCGCTCCGAGGGGAACCCGGCGTTCGCCCTGCCGAGCCGCTGGGCGGGGGATCCTCCCCAGCGCTGCCCGGCCGGCACCCGCCCGAAGACGGCCGATCCCGGCTCGATCTGCGCGTGCTTGCCGATCCGGGCGCCGGGGAGGAGCGTGCTGCGCGCGCCCACCGTGCTGCCGGCGCCGACCCGGACGGCACCGACGCGCAGGACGTCGCCGTCGATCCAGTAGCCGGAGAGGTCGACCTCCGGCTCGATCGCGGCGCCGCGCCCGAGCGTGAGCATCCCGGTCAGCGGAGGGAGGGAGTGCAGGTCGACGTCGTCGGCGATGCGGGCGCCGAGCGCGCGGGCGTAGTAGGCGACCCAGGGCGCGCCCGCGAGGCTCACGGCCTTGAGCTGGAACGCGATCTGCTCGGCCAGCCAGAGCCGGAGGTGCACGCTCCCGCCGCGCGGGTGGTCTCCGGCTCGGATCCCGCGCAGCAGGGTGCGCGCGGCGAGGACGGTGAGCCCCATCCGCCCGAACGGCGTGAGGAAGAGCGCGAACGCGGGGATCAGCGCGGCGAGCGGAGCGGTGGGCAGCCAGCCGAACCCCGGCACCAGGTCGAGCACCGCGGTGACGGTGAGGATCGCAGTGACCCAGCGGGCGCTGCCGAGCACGAGCAGCGGTGCGCCGAGGAGGGTCTGCAGCACGCGCATCCTGAGGGGGACCGGCGCGATGCGGTGAGCGGACACCTCCGCAGTGCCGGTCGAGCGGCTCTGGATCTCGGCGGCCATCGCCGCGAGACGCGGGTGGGCGTAGACGTCGGCGACCGTGAACTCGGGGTCGCGCTCGCGGATCCGCGCGACCAGCTGGGCGGCGGCGAGGGAGCCGCCGCCGAGGTCGAAGAAGTTCGCCCGCTCGTCGACCGGCACGCCGAGCACGTCGCGCCAGAGGGCGGCGAGCCACGCCTCCTCGGGGTCGAGGGAGGCGTCCTCGGTCGTGCCCACGGCGAGCGGCCAGGGGAGTGCGGCGCGGTCGACCTTGCCGGAGACGCGGGTCGGCAGCTCCTCGACCACGGCCAGCAGCGGCACGAGGGATGCGGGCAGCTCCTCACGCAGGCGGGCGAGCGCCGCGTCGCGGTCGAGCTCCCGGCCGCCGGCGAGGGCCAGGTAGCCGACGAGGACCTGGTTGCCGGCCGCCGTGGTGCGGACCGCGGCCGCCGCCCCCGAGACTCCGGGGAGCGCCTGCAGCGCCGCCTCGACCTCGCCGAGCTCGATCCGCCGACCGCCGAGCTTCACCTGGTCGTCCGCGCGCCCCTGGAAGACCAGGCCGGCGCTCTCGAAGCGCACCAGGTCGCCGGAGCGGTAGGCCCGCTCCCAGCCCAGGAGCGGTGCCGGCGCGTACTTCTCGGCGTCCTTGACCGGGTCGAGGTAGCGCGCGAGCCCGACCCCGCCGATGACCAGCTCGCCGACGTCGCCCTCGCCGACCCGCTGCCCGTCCGCATCCACGACGGCGAGCCGCCAGCCGTCCAGCGGCAGCCCGATGCGCACCGGGGGAGGCCCGCCGAGGGGCGCGGCGCAGGCGACGACGGTGGCCTCGGTCGGCCCGTAGGTGTTCCAGACCTCGCGGCCCTCGACGGCCAGGCGCTCGCCGAGCTCCGGCGGGCACGCCTCGCCGCCGAAGATCAGCAGGCGGACGTTCTCGAGCGACTCCGCGGGCCAGAGCGCCGCGAGGGTCGGCACGGTCGAGACCACGGTGATGCCGTGCGTGGTCAGCCAGGGGCCGAGGTCCATGCCGCTGCGGACCAGCGAGCGGGGAGCGGGGACGAGACAGGCGCCGTGCCGCCAGGCGAGCCACATCTCCTCGCAGGACGCGTCGAACGCGACCGAGAGACCGGCCAGCACCCGGTCCCCGGGGCCGAGCGGCTCCGCCTGGAGGAACAGGCGCGCCTCGGCGTCGACGAAGGCGGCGGCGGAGCGGTGGCTGACCGCCACTCCCTTGGGGGTTCCGGTGGAGCCGGAGGTGAAGATGATCCAGGCGTCGTCCTCGAGCGAGGGCGGCTGCAGCAGCGGGATCGACGCCGTGCTCGGGTGCGGCGCGCTCGCGGTGAACAGGCGCGCGGCCGGCTCGTCGGCGCCGGTGCGCTCGAAGCGGCCGGAGCCGGTGATCACGCCGCGGACGGCGGCCTCGCCGAAGACGAGGCGCGCCCGCTCCTCGGGGTCGTCCGCGTCCACCGGGACGTACGCGGCTCCCGCGGCGAGGACGGCCAGGATCGCGAGGTAGAGCTCGCGGGAGCCGCTGGGCATGCGTATCCCGACGCGGTCGCCGCGTCGGACCCCTGCGGTGGTGAGCTCGCCCGCGAGCTGCACCGTGCGGGCCAGCAGCTCCCGGTAGCTGAGCGCTCCGTCCGGGTCCTCCAGCGCGGAGGCGTCCGGGTGGCGCTCCGCGGTGTCGCGGAGGACGTCGACCAGCGTGCGGGGAGGCGGGGTGGCCGCTCCAGCGTCGAGCACGTCCTGGGGGCCGGCCGTCTCGGTCACGTCTCGTCTCCGTCCCGGCCGCGCGATCGGGAGCGCGGCGGCCGGGGCGACACCGTAGGGAGGCGGGGTGACGCGGAGGTGAACAGGCGGGGTCGGCCCGCCCGGCTCAGTGCGCCATCGGGAGCGGCGCGTCCGACTCCGCCGGGCGGCGGACGAAGAACGCGGCCACGATCGCGACCGTCGCGATCGACGCGCCCCACAGGAACGCGGAGTGGATGCCGCCGGCGTAGGAGGCGACCTCGTCGGCTCCGCCCTGCGCGAGCTCCGCCGACCGGATCGAGAGGACGGTGACGAACAGCGCCGTGCCCGCCGCGCCGCCCAGCTGCTGCACGGTGCCGATGATCGCGCTGCCGTGCGAGTAGAGCGAGGGGCGCACCGAGCCGAGGCCGGCGGTGAACAGCGGCGTGAAGACGAAGGCGAGGCCCAGGCTGAGGGTGACGTGCAGCGAGAGGACGAACCAGGGCGACGAGTCCGCCGCGAGCAGGGTGTACCCCCACAGTGCGCCGGCGACGACGATCGAGCCGGGCACGAGCAGCACGCGCGGGCCGAAGCGGTCGTAGCCGCGGCCGACGAACGGCGCGAGCAGGCCCATCAGCAGGCCGCCGGGGAGCAGGAGCAGCCCGGTCTCCAGCGGAGTCAGGCCCAGCACGTTCTGCGTGTAGAGGGGCAGCAGGATCAGCGTGCCGAAGAGCGCCGACATGCTGACCGCCATCATCGCGATGACGATGGTGAAGTTCGCGGAGGAGAAGGTCCGGAGGTCCAGCAGGGCCCGGTCGGTGCGCTGCAGCAGGAGCTGGCGCGCGATGAAGCCCGCGAGGCCGAGGCCCGCGACGACGAACGGGATCCACGGCGCGACGACCGCGGCTCCGCCCTCGCCGAGGCTCGACAGGCCGTAGACGAGGCCGCCGAAGCCGAAGACCGAGAGGACGACCGAGAGCGAGTCGATCGGGATGGAGCGGGGCTCGGTGACGTTCTCGACCTTGCGCAGGCCCAGGAGCAGCGCGCCGATCGCGATCGGCAGCACGATCCAGAACATCCAGCGCCAGCCGAGGAAGTTGAGGATGACGCCCGAGATCGTCGGTCCGACGGCCGGAGCCACCGAGATGACGATCGAGATGTTGCCCATCATCCGGCCGCGGATCGCCGGGGGCACCAGCGTCATCACGGTCGTCATCAGCAGCGGCATCATGATGGCCGTGCCGCCGGCCTGCACCACGCGGGCCACCAGGAGGACCGCGAAGGTCGGGGCGAGCGCGGCGGTGAGCGTGCCGAGGCTGAAGAGGATCATCGCGGCGGCGAAGAGCGTGCGGGTGTGCAGCCGCTGGATCAGGTAGCCCGTGATCGGGATGACGACGGCCATCGTGAGCATGAAGGCGGTCGAGAGCCACTGGCCCACGTGCGCCTCGACGTCGAAGTCGCGCATGAGGTCGGGCAGCGCCACGCTCATGATCGTCTCGTTGAGGATCACGACGAACGCCGACACCAGCAGGAGGCTGATGACCAGGCGGCTGCGCGGCTCGAGGGTCGTGGCGGCGGCGGGTGCGGCGGGCCGCGCGGCGGGAAGGGTGCTGCGCTCGGTCACAGGTGTTCTCCGGTCGTGAGGGGATCGGTGTGAGGGGCGCATCGACGGCTCGACTCGCGGGCGCGGATGCGGGGTACGGAGGGAGAACAGCGGCGGACGCCCCGGACATTCCCGATCGACGGGGATCCGCTGCGAGAGGTCTCAGGTGAGGACCGTGGAGAGCGCGGAGGACGCGGCCTCGGCCTCCTCGAGCGTGGCGCCCTCGCCGAAGCTGAACCGCACGGCGGTCCGGGCGACGTCGGGGTCGAGGCCGAGGGCCAGCAGCGCGGGCGAGGGCTCGTCGCGCCCGGCGGCGCACGCCGAGCCGCTCGAGACGACGACGCCGCGCTCCTCCAGCTCGAGGAGCGTCGACTCGCCGCTGCGCCCGGGGACGGCGTACGCGGCGATCGAGGGGAGCCGGTGCGCCGCGGAGCCCAGCGGCACGGCCCGGGGCGCCAGGGCCGCGACCCGCTCGGCGAACGCGTCCCGGACCGCTCCGACCCGCGCCGCGCGGTCCGGATCGAGCAGGCGCACCGCGGTGCCGAGCGCGACCGCGAAGGCCACGTTCTCGGTGCCCGAGCGCCGCTCCCGCTCCTGGCCGCCGCCGTGCAGCAGGGGCTCGAACGGGAGCCGGCTGCGCAGCAGCAGCGCCCCCACGCCCTTCGGCGCCCCGAGCTTGTGCCCCGAGACCGAGACCGCGTCGGCGCCCCAGCCCGCGACGTCCAGCCAGCCGGCGGCCTGGACGGCGTCCACGTGCAGCGGCACGCCGCGCGATCGGCAGAGCGCCGCGATCGCCGGAACGTCCTGCACCGTCCCGATCTCGTTGCTCGCCGCGAGCACCGAGACCAGCGCGGTGTCCGGCCGGACCAGCGCGGCGAGCGCGTCGAGGTCGAGCAGGCCGGTCGCGTCGACGGGGGCCGTCGACACCTCGAAGCCGTGCAGGCGCCGGAGGTGGTCGGCCGACTCGACGGTCGCCTCGTGCTCGAGCGCCGAGATCACCAGGTGCCGTCCGCGCGGCGATCCCAGCGCGAGGCCCTTGACCGCCGTGTTGATCGACTCCGTGCCGCCGGAGGTGAAGAGCGTCTCGGAGGCGCGGCCGCCGAGGAAGCGGGCCACGTGAGCGCGCGCCGCCTCCAGCGCGCGCGCCGCGGCGTCGCCGAGCGAGTGGCTGCTCGACGGATTGCCGTACTCGGCGGTGAGGAACGGCCACATGGCCTCCAGCACCTCGCGGCGCACGGGCGAGGTCGCGGCGTGGTCGAGGTAGATCACTCGACCGCGATGTCCAGGCCGAGGTCGAGCGAGCGGACGCTGTGGGTGAGCGCGCCGACGGAGATCACGTCGACCCCCGCCTCCGCGATCGCGCGCACGGTCGAGAGGTCGACGCCGCCGCTCGCCTCGACCACGGCCCGCCCGCCGATGAGGGCGACGCCCTGGCGGAGCAGCTCGGGGGTGAAGTTGTCGAGCATGATCGTGTCCGCGCCTCCCGCCAGCGCGGGCTCGATCTGGTCGAGCCGGTCGACCTCGACCTCGAGGTGCGCCGTGTGCGGGATCGAGGCGCGCGCCGCCCGCAGGGCCGCGGTCAGGTCGATCCCGCGCGCGGCGAGCACCGCGAGGTGGTTGTCCTTCGCCAGCACCGCGTCCGAGAGCGAGAAGCGGTGGTTGCGGCCGCCGCCGCTGCGGACGGCGTGCCTCTCGAGCGCACGCAGACCCGGCGTGGTCTTGCGGGTGTCGACGATGCGGGCGCGCGTCCCCTCCACCGCTGCGACGTACTGCGCCGTCAGGGTGGCGATGCCGCTCATCCGCTGCACGAGGTTGAGCGCGACCCGCTCGCCGCGGAGCACGCCGCCCGCGGGGCCCTCGATCCGGGCGAGGGTCTGCCCGGCCTCGAAGACCGCGCCGTCCTCCACGAGCACAGAGCAGCGGATCCGGGAGTCGGCCTGCCGCATCGTGCCGACGAGGACGGCGCCGCCGCTGAAGACGCCGGGCTCGCGGGCCACGAGGGCTGCGCTCGCGGTGGCGTCCGCGGGGAGGAGGGTGTCGGAGGTCAGGTCGCCCCAGGGCGCGTCCTCCTCGAGGGCGAGGGTGACGACGCGGTCGATGCTCTGGCGGGTCAGCACGGAAGGGCCGCCTCTCTGGTGGGGGCGGCGGCGCTCGCCGTCGCGGGGTCGGGGGAGTCGGTGCGGTGGTGGGCGCCGACGGAGTGCGTGCGCGCGGTCGCGGCGTCGATGAGAGCGAGGGCGCAGGTCAGCAGGTTCGCGTCCTCGAGCGTCCTCAGTCCGAGCGGAGCGGGCGAGGCGGAGGCGACGAGCGCGTCGCGCGCCGCTGTGAGCCCCGCCGCGTCCCGGGAGAGGCCGGCTCCCGCCCACATCGCGTCCTGGAGAGCGGTGCGGTCGAGCGTCATCGGGACGACGGCGCGGGGAGGCGCGACCGGGCCGCCGCTCCAGGAGAGGGAGTCGAGGGCGAGCGCCGCGCGGCGCGCGAACACGACGCCCTCGAGCAGGCTGTTGGAGGCGAGGCGGTTCGCGCCGTGGACGCCGGTGCGGGCGACCTCGCCCACTGCGAGCAGCCCGGGGAGGCTGGTGCGCCCGTCCAGGTCGGTCGCGATCCCGCCCATCCAGTAGTGCGCGGCCGGAGTCACGGGCAGCAGGTCGTCGGCGAGCGAGAGCCCGTTCTCGCGGCAGGCCGCCGAGATCGTCGGGAACCTCTTCGCCAGCACCTCGGGGTCGATCGCCCGGGCGTCCAGGTGCACGGGCAGCCCGCCCTGCAGCCGCATCCGCTCCGCGATCGCGCGCGCCACGACGTCGCGCGGCGCCAGCTCGGCCTCGGGGTGCACCCCGACCAGGAACCGCTCGCCCGCGGCGTCGCGCAGCACCGCGCCCTCGCCGCGCACCGCCTCCGAGACGAGGAAGCCGCCCGGCAGCGCGAGCGTGGTCGGGTGGAACTGGTAGAACTCCAGGTCCGCCGTCTCCGCTCCCGCCCGCAGTGCGGCGGCCAGCCCGTCCCCGGTCGCGACGGACGGATTGGTGGTGTGCCGGTAGAGCTGCCCGGCGCCTCCCGTGGCCAGCACGACCGCGTCGGCCGTCAGGCGCTCGAGCACGCCGTCGTGCAGGACGTCGGCGCCCGTGACCGAGCCGCCCTCCCGCACCAGGTCGACCAGGGCGGCGTGCTCGCGCACCTCGACGGACGAGCCCCGCACCGCCGCCACGAGCGCGGCCTCGATCGCGGCGCCCGTCGCGTCGCCGCCGGCGTGCAGGATCCGCGGACGCGAGTGGGCGCCCTCGAGTCCCCGCGCCAGCTCGCCGCCCTCGCGGTCGAAGCCGACGCCCCACTCCTGCAGCACCGCGACCGCCTCCGGCCCCTCGGCGCAGAGCACCTCGACCGCCGAGCGCACGGCGAGGCCCGCACCGGCGGTGAGCGTGTCCTCCACGTGCAGCGCCACGGAGTCGCCCGGCGCCGTGACCGCGGCGATCCCGCCCTGCGCGGCGCGCGTCGACGACTCCGCCAGCGCGCCCTTGGTGACGAGCAGCACCTCGTGGCGGCGCTGCGCCGTCAGCGCGGCGACCAGCCCGGCGATGCCGCTGCCGACGACGACGACCCGCGCCATGTCAGACCGCCGCCGGCCCGGCGGGCGGAACGGCCGCGAGCATCCGCTCGAGGGCGATGCGCGCCTCGGCCTGCACCGACTCCGCGACCTCGATGCGGTTGAGCACCGTCCCCGCGACCAGTCCCTCGAGCACCCAGGCGAGGTAGCCGGGGTGTATGCGGTACATGGTCGAGCAGGGGCAGACCACGTCGTCGAGGCAGAAGATCGTGTGCTGCGGGTACTGGACAGCGAGGCGCTGCACCAGGTTGATCTCGGTGCCGATCGCGAAGGTCGATCCCGCGGGTGCCGCTTGGATCGCCTTCACGATGTAGTCGGTCGAGCCGTACTCGTCGGCCGCGTCGACGACCGCCATCGGGCACTCCGGGTGCACGATCACGCGCACGCCCGGGTGCTCGGCGCGCGCCTTCGCGATCTGGGCCGTCGTGAAGCGCTTGTGCACCGAGCAGAAGCCGTGCCAGAGGATCACCTGCGCGTCCAGGAGCGTCGCGGTGTCGGAGCCGCCCTGCGGCTTCCGCGGGTTCCACATCGGCATCCGCTCCAGCGGCACGCCCATCGCCTTGGCGGTGTTGCGGCCGAGGTGCTGGTCGGGGAAGAACAGCACCCGCTGCCCGCGCGCGAACGCGTCCTCGAGCACGGTCGCCGCGTTCGAGGAGGTGCAGACCACGCCTCCGTTGCGGCCGCAGAACGCCTTCAGCGCGGCGGAGGAGTTCATGTACGTGACCGGGACGAGCGGCACGCGGCCGTCGGTGTCCGGCTCGGTGCCGTAGAGCTCGGTGAGCTCGGCCCAGGCGTCCTCGACGGAGTCGATGTCGGCCATGTCCGCCATCGAGCAGCCGGCCGCCAGGTTCGGGAGGATCACGGCCTGCTCCGGACCGGAGAGGATGTCGGCCGTCTCCGCCATGAAGTGCACGCCGCAGAAGACGATCGCCTCGGCGTCGGGCCGGCTCGTCGCCGCCTTCGCCAGCTGGAACGAGTCGCCCACGTAGTCGGCGTACTGCACCACCTCGTCCCGCTGGTAGAAGTGCCCGAGCACGACGACCCGCTCGCCGAGCGTCTCCTTCGCCGCGAGGATGCGGTGGTGCAGCTCGTCGGCGCTCGCCGTCGTGTACTCCTCCGGCAGACGTCCCTGGACCGGGGCGTCGGCCGGGATCGGGTCGGCCTGGGAGGCGCCGGGCCCGTAGGCGGGCAGGCCGAGGTCGAACGACCAGGGGGCCTCCGCGAGCTCGGGCGCGCAGGTGGCGCCGGGCGCGGAGCCGCCCTCGATGAGCCGGATGGTGCTGTCGACGGATGTCACGGTGTTCTCCTCGTGAGGCGGGTGGGGGAGTCGGGCGGCGCGCTCAGACGGGCAGCGGGCCGTTGTCGACGAGCGCCGCCGACTCGTCGTAGCGGTAGAGGCGCGGGGGACGGTGGCGGGTGCCCGTCAGGCGCTCCCCGGTGGGCACCACGGTGCCGGAGCTCTCGATCGTCCGGCGGAAGTTGGCCGGGTCGAGGGGCTTCTGCAGGACGGCCTCGTGGACCTCCCGCAGCTGGGACAGGGTGAAGGCGCCGCCGAGGAAGGCCTGCGCGATGCGGGAGTACTCCATCTTGTTGCGCAGGCGCCAGAGGGCGTAGTCGACGATCAGTCCGTGGTCGAAGGCGAGCTCGAGCGGCAGATCGGTGCAGAGCCAGGCGACGTTCTCTCCCACGATGGCCTCGTCGGCCTCGGCGGAGCGCACGAGCGCCCAGTAGACGATCGACACGACGCGGTCCTCACCGGGGGAGCGGTCGGTGCCGCCGACGGCGTAGAGCTGCTCGAGGTAGCGCGGAGCCAGGCCCGTGGTCTCGCGGAGAGTGCGGCGGGCCGATTCGGCGAGATCCTCGTCCGGATGCAGCGGTCCGCCGGGCAGTGCCCAGAGTCCCTCGAACGGCTCGCGGATGCGCCGGACGACGGGGATCCAGACGGTGCTCGCTCCGGTCTCCGGGTGCGGCCGCAGGGCGAAGATCACCGTCGACACGGCGAGCTGCACGTCCGGCATCCGATGCCCCCTACTAAGAGTCGCACCGACTGTAAGTGCTGGGATCACCTTAGTGTCACCAACACCTGAACACCTAGCGGGAGAAGCGACACGCCGCTACGGGCCCGCCCCGCCCGCTAGGCTGACCGCACAACCGAATACCGGGCCGCAATACGCGACGCGGGAGAGCCGACTCCGGTCGGCACCGAAGGAGCAAGCCTCCCCGCCAATCTCTCAGGTCTTGTACCGCGTCGAACTGGCCACTCTGGAAAGCGATCCGCTCGGATCCGCCCATGGTGAAAGCGCTCGACCCCGCGGGGCGGCGCGAATCTCTCAGGCTCCACGACAGAGGGGGAGTTCCCACGGCACTGCTGTGCTCTGCCGCGAACGCGGCGCGAGTCCAGCACTGCGACGAAATGGAGAACTCATGTCCGAGACCCCGACGACCAGCCCCGAAGCCCGCTACTCGCCCCTGCACGAGGTGCATGTCGCCGCCGGCGCGTCCTTCACCGACTTCGCCGGGTGGCAGATGCCGGTCCGCTACTCCGGCGATCTCGCCGAGCACCACGCCGTGCGCACCGCCGCCGGCCTCTTCGACCTCTCGCACATGGCCGAGATCCTCGTCGTCGGCCCCGAGGCGGTCGACGCCCTCGACTACGCGCTGGCGAGCGACATCTCGGCCGTCGCCGCCGGCCGCGCGAAGTACACCCTCCTCCTGGAGCGCACGGGCGGCGTGATCGACGACCTCGTCGTCTACCGCACGGGCGAGGACCGCTTCATGGTCGTCGCGAACGCGGCCAACCGGCACATCGTCGTCGAGACGCTCCGCGACCGCACCGCGATGTTCGAGTGCGAGCTGTTCGACGAGAGCGACGACGTCGCCCTCATCGCGCTGCAGGGCCCGCGCTCGCTCGAGATCCTGCAGAACGTCCAGGGCCTCGCCGTCGAGACCGAGCGGGGAGCGGAGTCGGTGCTCGACACGGACGACGCCGCCCGCCTCCTCGCGGAGCTGCGCTACTACCGCGCCGTGCCCGCGACCTTCGAGGCGCACCCGATCCTGATCGCGCGCACCGGGTACACGGGGGAGGACGGCTTCGAGATCTACGTCTCGCCCGACTCCGCTCCCGCGCTCTGGCGAGCTCTCGCCGAGACCGGCGCCGGAGCGGGCCTCGTCCCCGCCGGCCTCGCCGCCCGCGACACCCTCCGCCTCGAGGCGGGCATGCCGCTCTACGGCCACGAGCTCTCCCGCGACGTCTTCCCCGCACAGGCCGGCCTCGGCCGCGTCGTCGCCTTCGGGAAGCCGATCGACTTCGTCGGCCGCGCGGCCAGCGAGGAGGGTCCCTCCGGAGACGCTCCCGTGCTCGTCGGGCTCGTCGGCGAGGGCCGCCGCGCCGCCCGTGCCGACTACACCGTCCTCTCCGGCGACGACGAGGTCGGAGTGGTCACCAGCGGCGTCCTCTCGCCGACCCTGGGCGTCCCGATCGCGATGGCCTACGTCGCCCCCGCCTCCGCGCAGCCCGGGACGGCGCTCGCCGTCGACATCCGCGGCACGCGCCTCCCGATGACCGTCACCGAGCTCCCCTTCTACTCGAGAAAGAAGAACTGACATGGCCGTGCCCACCGAGCTGCAGTACACCTCCGACCACGAGTGGATCCGGGTCGACGGAGAGGTCGCGACCGTCGGCATCACCGCCTACGCCGCCGACAAGCTGGGCGACGTCGTCTTCGTCGAGCTCCCCGAGGCGGGAGCCCGCGTCGAGGGCGGAAGCGTCGTCGGCGAGATCGAGTCGACCAAGTCGGTGGGCGAGCTGTTCGCCCCCGTCGACGGCGAGGTCCTCGAGGCCAACACGGCCGTCGTCGACAGCCCCGAGCTCGTCAACTCCGATCCGTTCGGCGAGGGGTGGCTGATCCGGGTCCGCTTCGACGCCCTGCCCGACGGCCTCCTCGACTCCGCCGCCTACACCGAGCTGGTCGGCGAGTAGATGGCGGCCACCAGGACCCCCGGCGCCTTCGAGTCCCGCCACATCGGGACCGACGCCGACGCGCAGCGCACCATGCTCGCGGCTCTCGGCTACGACTCCGTGGAGGAGCTCGTCACCGCCGCCGTCCCCGAGTCGATCCAGGTCCGCGACCTCCCGCGGGTGCTGCCCGCTCCGGCCACCGAGACGGAGGCGCTCGCCGAGCTGCGCGCCCTCGCCGCGAAGAACACGGTGCGTCGGCCGATGATCGGCCTCGGCTACTACGGCACGCACACCCCCGCCGTGATCAAGCGCAATGTGCTCGAGAACCCCAGCTGGTACACGGCCTACACGCCGTACCAGCCCGAGATCTCGCAGGGGCGCCTGGAGGCGCTGATCAACTTCCAGACGATGGTCTCCGACCTCACCGGCCTCGACACGGCCGGCGCGTCGATGCTCGACGAGGGCACCGCCGTCGTCGAGGCGATGCTGCTCGCGCGCCGCGCCTCGAAGGCGCGCACCGACGTCTTCGTCGTCGACTCCGACGCTCTCCCGCAGACCCTCGCGCTGCTGCGCGGCCGCGCGGAGGCCGTCGGCATCCGCATCGTCGAGCTCCCGCTCTCGCGCACCGCCGCGGAGGAGGTGCCGGAGTGCTTCGGCGCCCTCGTGCAGTACCCCGGCGCGTCCGGGCACCTCTGGGACCCGTCGGCGGTGCTCGCCGCGGTGAAGGCCCACGGCGGCCTGGCCGTCGTCGCCGCCGACCTGCTCGCGCTGACCCTGGTGCGCTCGCCGGGCGAGCTCGGCGCGGACGTCGCGGTCGGCACCACGCAGCGCTTCGGCGTCCCGCTGGGCTTCGGAGGACCGCACGCCGGCTACCTCGCCGTCCGCAAGGGACTCGAGCGCCAGCTGCCCGGCCGCCTCGTCGGCGTCAGCCAGGACGCGGACGGCCACCCCGCCTACCGCCTGTCCCTCCAGGCCCGCGAGCAGCACATCCGCCGCGAGAAGGCCACCTCGAACATCTGCACCGCGCAGGTCCTCCTGGCGGTCATGGCCGCGATGTACGCGGTCTACCACGGGCCGGACGGGCTCGCCGCGATCGCCGAGCGCGTGCACGGCCGGGCCGCGCTCCTCGCGCGCCTCCTCCTCGACCGGGGCCACTCCCTCCGGCACGCCGACTTCTTCGACACCGTCTCGGTCGTCGTGCCCGGCGGTGCGGAGGCGGCGGTCGCCCGCGCCCGCGAGGCCGGCTTCGACGTGCGCCTGGTCGACGCCGACACGGTCTCGGTGTCGATCGACGAGACGGTCACCGACCTCGAGGTGATCGCCGTCGCGACCGCCGTCGGGCAGCTGGACTCGTCGTTCGGCTTCCTCAGCGGCTCCGCGCGGAGCATCCCCGCCGAGCTCGACCGCCGCACGCCGTTCCTCGTGCACCCGGTCTTCAGCAGCCACCACAGCGAGACCTCGATGATGCGCTACCTCAAGCGCCTCGCCGACTCGGACTACGCGCTGGACCGCGGCATGATCCCGCTCGGCTCCTGCACCATGAAGCTCAACGCCGCCACCGAGATGGAGGCGGTCAGCTGGCCCCAGTTCGCGGACCTGCACCCGTTCGCCCCCGAGGCGGACGTGCAGGGCTCCCTGGCGCTGATCGACCAGCTGGAGGGGTGGCTCGCCCACCTCACCGGCTACGACTCCGTGTCGCTCCAGCCCAACGCCGGCTCGCAGGGCGAGCTCGCGGGCCTGCTGGCGATCCGCGGCTGGCACCGGTCGAACGGCGACGAGGACCGCACGGTCTGCCTGATCCCCTCGAGCGCCCACGGCACCAACGCCGCGAGCGCGGTCCTCGCCGGCATGCGCGTCGTCGTCGTGGCCTGCGACGAGCTCGGCAACGTCGACCTGGACGACCTCCGGGCGAAGATCGCCGAGCACGCGGGCTCCCTCGCCGCGCTGATGATCACCTACCCGTCGACCCACGGCGTCTACGAGCACGAGGTCGCCGAGATCTGCCGCCTCGTCCACGAGGCCGGCGGACAGGTGTACGTGGACGGCGCGAACCTCAACGCGCTCCTCGGCTTCGCCCGCTTCGGAGACTTCGGCGGCGACGTCTCGCACCTCAACCTGCACAAGACGTTCTGCATCCCGCACGGCGGAGGCGGTCCCGGCGTCGGTCCCGTCGCCGCGAAGGCGCACCTCGCGCCGTTCCTGCCCGGCCACCCGCTCGCGCAGCGGCTCGATCACGGCGTGGGCACGCAGGGCGAGCGGATCGTCCACGGCGGCGCACCGGTGTCGGCAGCGCCCTACGGCAGCCCCGGCATCCTGCCGATCTCGTGGGCGTACGCCCGGATGATGGGCGAGGAGGGCCTGCGGGCCGCGACCGGGGCGGCCGTCCTCTCGGCCAACTACGTCGCCGCGCGCCTCCGCGAGCACTACCCGGTGCTCTACACGGGGGACAACGGGCTCGTCGCCCACGAGTGCATCCTCGACATCCGTCCGCTGACGGCGGCGACCGGAGTGACCGTGGACGACGTCGCCAAGCGCCTCGTCGACTACGGCTTCCACGCCCCGACCATGAGCTTCCCCGTCGCCGGGACCCTGATGGTCGAGCCGACGGAGAGCGAGGACCTCGCCGAGATCGACCGCTTCATCGACGCGATGATCGGGATCCGGGCGGAGGCCGACCGCGTCGGCGCGGGGGAGTGGCCGGTGGACGACAACCCGCTGCGCGGCGCCCCGCACACCGCCGAGTGCCTGACGGCCGAGGAGTGGACGCACCCCTACAGCCGCGAGCAGGCCGTCTACCCGGTCCGCTCGCTGGTGCGCGGCAAGTACTGGCCGCCGGTCCGCCGGATCGACCAGGCCTACGGCGACCGCAACCTCGTCTGCGCCTGCCCGCCCATCGAGGCCTTCGCCTGATCCGCCCGCACGCGCTCGTCCGCAACCGAGGGTGAGAGAGCAGGAACGGAGCCTCGAGCCCGTCCTGTCATCTCCCACCCTCGGCTGCGGACACCGTCGGTCCCGCACAGGCGCGGAGTGGGGCGCAGTTCTCCCGATCCGGGGGGAACGGCGCACGGCGACTCCGATGCACGAGGGAGCCCGACCGTGTGGAACGCGTGGTGGAGGTGCCGGCAGGGCTCGACGGAGTCGCGACGAGCGAGCAGCTCCACCGTGCGGGCGTCACGCCGCGGCAGTGGAGAGCCGCGGCGCGGTCCTGCGGCTCCTCAAATGCGATCGGTCCGTCGTCACGGCCGCGGAGCCGGCGGCGCGAACAGCTCGGGCCAGAGGGCGACGGCCAGCGGGTAGCCGACGAACGAGACGATGTCGATGATCGAGTGGGCGATCACCAGGGGCAGGGTGCGTCCGAAGCGCTGGTAGAACAGTCCGAACACCAGGCCCATGACCACGTTCCCGATGAAGGGCCCGATGCCCTGGTACAGGTGGTAGCTGCCCCGGAGCAGCGCACTGGTCACCAGGATCCGCCACCGCCCCCAGCCCAGATCGCCCAGGCGGGCGAAGAGGTACCCGATCACGACGACCTCCTCCTGCACTCCCGCCCGGATCGCGGAGAGCACGAGCACCGGCACCGTCCACCAGTACGCATCCAGCGGCGAGGCCACCACCGCCACGGTGATGCCCAGCGCGCGTCCGACGGCGTACAGCGCGATGCCCGGCGCGCCGATCGCCACCGCGAGGACGGTCCCGGTCCCCAGGTCCGCGAACGGCCGGCGTAGGTCGAGCCCCAGGCGCCCGAGCGGACGGCCCGAGCTCTGCCAGAGCAGGAACGCGCAGAGGGCCACCGGCACCAGGTCGAAGAAGAGCGCGAGCAGCTGGTAGACGAGGTCGAAGCCCGGGCGGTCGCTGAGGGCGCCGTTGATCGTCGCGGTCTGGTCGGCCAGTGCGGTCGAGCGGGTGAGCCGGTTGGCGATGGAGACCACCGAGTAGACCGCGGAGGCGCCCAGCGAGAGCCCGAGGACCAGCAGGATCTCGATGCGGATCCGGCGCCGTCCGGGCGCGGATCCTGACAGGTCGGTGGACACTCCGTGCGTCTCCTCTGAAGTCGATGTGTTGCGCGACGGCCGCCCGGTACGCACGTTTCGTGCAGAACAGCGCAAGGATTCCACCTCCCGGTTACCGCTGTGTAACGGTTGCCACATGCTTTTGTGCAGATAGCGGGCGAATACATAGTCTCGTTGAAGGCATCCGCGCGACGGCCACCAGTCTCGTGCGCCGCCGCCGTCGCCACGCGCACGGCACTCCACGCGTCAGGGAAACCACTTCTCGCGCGCCCCCACATCACTGGAGGAATAGTGAACATCAGACGTTACGGATTCGGGGCTCTGGCGCTCGTCGCCGCGAGCACGCTGGTCCTGGCCGGCTGCAGCAGCTCGAACGACTCGGGCGGAGGTGCATCGGGAGGCGACGCCGCCGCGATCATCTCCACCAACGGCTCCGAGCCGCAGAACCCGCTGATCCCGACGAACACCAACGAGGTGGGCGGCGGCAAGATCCTCGACGAGATCTTCGCGGGCCTGGTCTACTACGACGCCAAGGGCGCCCCCGAGAACGACGTCGCCGAGTCCATCGAGTCGGACGACGCGCAGAACTACACGATCAAAATCAAGTCGGGCCTGACCTTCACGAACGGCGACCCGGTCACCTCCAGCTCGTTCATCGACGCCTGGAACTACGGCGCCAAGCTGTCGAACAACCAGCTCAGCGCGTCGTTCTTCTCGAACTTCGAGGGCTTCAGCGACACCGAGGACAGCGAGCTCACCGGCCTCAAGGCCGTGGACGACACCACCTTCACCGTCGCGCTCAAGTCCCCGCAGTCGGACTTCCCGATCAGCCTCGGCTACTCGGCGTACTACCCGCTGCCCGCCGCCGCGTTCGACGACATGGCCGCCTTCGGTGAGAACCCGATCGGCAACGGCCCGTACAAGCTCGACGGCGACGACGCGTGGCAGCACGACGTCCAGATCGAGCTCGTCAAGAACGACGAGTACACCGGCCCCCGCGAGGCCCAGAACGGCGGCCTGAAGATCGTCTTCTACGCCACCCAGGACGCCTCCTACGCCGACCTCCTCGGCGGCAACGTCGACGTGATCGACCAGATCCCGGACTCCGCCTTCGGCACCTTCGAGAGCGACCTCGGCGACCGCGCCGTGAACCAGCCCTCGGCCGTGTTCCAGTCCTTCACCATCCCGGGCCGTCTCCCGCACTTCGACGGCGAGGAGGGCCAGCTCCGCCGCCAGGCGATCTCGATGTCCTTCGACCGCAAGGAGATCACCGACGTGATCTTCGAGGGCACCCGCACCCCGGCCTCCGACTTCACCTCCCCGGTGATCGACGGCTACAGCGACGCCCTCTCCGGCGCCGACGTGCTCGAGTACAACCCCGACGAGGCCAAGGCGCTGTGGGCTCAGGCCGACGCGATCAGCCCCTGGGACGGCACCTTCAAGATCGCCTACAACGCCGACGGCGGCCACCAGGGCTGGGTCGACGCGGTGACCAACTCGATCAAGAACACGTTGGGCATCGACGCCGAGGGCGACGCGTACCCGACCTTCGCCGAGGCGCGCACCAAGATCGTCGACCGCTCGATCGAGACCGCGTTCCGGACCGGATGGCAGGCCGACTACCCGAGCCTCTACAACTTCCTCGGACCGCTCTACGTGACCGGCGCCTCGTCCAACGACGGCGACTACTCGAACCCCGAGTTCGACACCCTGCTCCAGCAGGGCCTGTCGGACGCCGACGCCGACGCTGCGAACAAGACGTTCCAGCAGGCCCAGGAGATCCTCCTGAAGGACCTCCCGTCGCTGCCCCTGTGGTACGCGAACGTGACCGGCGGCTACGGCGAGGGCGTGTCGAACGTCGAGTTCGGCTGGAACTCGGTGCCGCTCTACTACGAGATCACCAAGAACTAAGCTCGAACCACTGGGGCGCTTCGCCCGTGCCGTCGGCCACCAGGTCACGGCACGGGCGGAGCGCCCTGTTTCGGTCACAATCGAATGAGGTCCCCATCCATGCGACTCCGGAACCGGCTGGGCTGACATGCTCGCCTACATCGTCCGACGCATCCTGCAAGCCGTCCCCGTGCTCATCGGCACCACGTTCCTCATCTACTTCATGGTCTTCTCCATGCCGGGGAACCCGCTCCTGTCGCTCTTCGGCGACAAGACGCCGAGCCCCGCACTCCTCGCCCGCCTCGAGGAGCAGTACCACCTGAACGAGCCCTTCTTCGTCCAGTACCTGTACTACCTGGGAGGCGTCGTCCGCGGCGACTTCGGCATCTCGTTCTCCGGCCAGTCCGTCAACGAGATCCTCGCCCGCACCTTCCCGGTCACCCTGACGCTCGCCATGATGGCGATCGTCATCGAGATCGTCGTCGCGCTGACCATCGGCCTCGTCAGCGGTCTGCGCAAGGGCAGCTTCTTCGACGCGAGCGCGCTGGTCGTCAGCCTCCTGCTCGTGTCGGTGCCGATCTTCGTGCTCTGCTTCATCGCGCAGTCCTTCTTCGCGATCCAGCTGGGATGGTTCCCTCCGACCGTCGGAGCCGACGCGTCGTTCCAGAGGCTGCTGCTGCCCGCGATCGTGCTCGCCCTGTTCGTGGTCGCCTCGGCCATCCGCCTCACGCGCGGCTCGGTCATCGAGACGGCCGGCTCGGACTTCGTCCGCACCGCGTACAGCAAGGGGCTCTCGCGACGCCGCGTCATCCCCGTGCACGTCCTGCGCAACTCGCTCATCCCGGTCACGACGCAGTTCGGAGCCGACTTCGGCCTCCTGATCGTCGGCGCGACCGTGACCGAGGGCATCTTCAACGTTCCCGGAGTCGGGAACACGCTCTATCAGGCGATCATCCGAGGTGAGCGGCCGACCGTCGTCTCCTTCGTCACGGTCATGGTGCTGTTCTACCTCGTGGTGAACATCCTCGTCGACCTGCTCTACGCCGTACTCGACCCGAGGATCCGCTATGCCAAATGAGTCCACCGGCGGCGCGCAGAAGGCCCGCCGCATCGACCACTTCGTGGCCCCGCTCGAGGAGACGCCGATCGCGTCGGTCGACGCCGTCAGCCTCGACGAGAAGCCCAGCAACCTCTGGACCGACGCGTGGCGCGACCTGCGCAAGCGGCCCATGTTCTGGATCTCGGGCGTCCTGATCCTCGTCATCATCGCCGTCGCGCTGTTCCCGGGCCTGTTCACCTCGGTGGACCCCCGCCAGTGCGCGCTCTCGTTCAGCAACCAGGGCCCCGGCGACGGCAGCCTGCTCGGCTACACCAAGCAGGGGTGCGACGTCTTCTCGCGGATCATCCACGGCACGTCCACGTCGCTGACCGTCGGCCTCATCGTGATCGTGATCACGACGGTCTCCGGCGTCATCGGCGGCGCTCTGGCCGGCTTCTTCGGCGGCTGGGTCGACACCGTGATCATGCGCCTCGGCGACATCTTCTTCTCGATCCCCTACATCCTCGCCGCGGTCGTCATCATGTCCGTCTTCTCGGCCTACCGGAACGTGTTCGTCATCGCCCTGGCGATCGGCGCGTTCGCCTGGCCGACGACGGCGCGCGTCCTGCGCTCCGAGGTCCTCCGCGTGAAGCAGGCCGACTTCGTCGGCGCCGCCACCGCGACCGGCCTCTCCCGCATGGCGATCCTGTTCCGGCACGTGCTGCCGAACTCGATCGCTCCCGTCATCGTCGTCACGACGATCTCGCTCGGCGCGGCCATCACCGCGGAGGCGACGCTGTCGTTCCTCGGCGTCGGCCTTCCCGGCTCGGTCATGTCGTGGGGCAACGACATCAGCCAGGCCCAGCGCGATCTGCGCACCAACCCGCAGACGCTGATCTACCCGTCGATCGCCCTGACGGTCACGGTGCTGAGCTTCATCCTCCTCGGCGAATCGCTCCGCGACGCGCTCGACCCGAAGGCGAGGGCCCTCCGATGACCGCCACGACACCGAACGCACCGCACGGGCCGCTGCTCGAGGTCACCGACCTCGAGGTCGGCTTCCAGACCGGCAGCGGACTGGTCCCCGCCCTCCGCGGCGTGAGCCTCACGATCGAGCACGGCCAGACCGTCGCGATCGTGGGGGAGTCGGGCTCCGGCAAGTCGACGACCGCCGCCGCGATCATCGGCCTGCTCCCCGGCACCGGCCAGGTCACCGCCGGCTCCGTGCTGTTCGACGGCAAGGACCTCGCGAAGGCGACGAGGACCGAGCTCGAGGACATCCGCGGCCGCCGGATCGGCTACGTCCCGCAGGACCCGATGTCGAACCTGAACCCCGTGTGGTCGGTCGGCTTCCAGGTCGAGGAGACCATCAAGGCCAACGGCCTCGCGACCGGTCGCAAGGAGGTGCGCGCCAAGGCGATCGAGGTCCTGCAGAACGCGGGCCTCGCCGACGCGGAGAAGCGCCTCAAGCAGTTCCCGCACCAGTTCTCGGGCGGCATGCGCCAGCGCGTGCTGATCGGCATCGGCCTGGCCGCGGCTCCCCAGCTGCTGATCGCCGACGAGCCCACCTCGGCGCTCGACGTCACGGTCCAGCGCCGGATCCTCGACCACCTCGAGACGCTGACGAAGACCGACGGCACCGCGCTGCTCTTCATCACGCACGACCTGGGCCTCGCCGCCGAGCGCGCCGAGAAGCTCATCGTCATGTACAAGGGCCGCATCGTCGAGTCCGGCGCCTCGGTGGAGGTGCTGCAGAACCCGCAGCACCCCTACACGCAGCGCCTGATCGCGGCGGCGCCCAGCCTCGCGTCGCGCCGCATCCAGTCGACGGCCGGCCGGGCCGTGGAGTCGGTCTCCGGCGAGTCGGAGGCCGTGCGCGAGGTCGACCTGGTCGGCGCGGGCGCCGCGCACCACGCCGGCGCGGTCGCCTCGGGCGCCCCGATGATCGAGGTCGACGGCCTCACGAAGGTCTTCAAGATCCGCCGCGGCGGCCTGAAGGCCGAGGACTTCACCGCCGTCGACAACGTGTCGTTCTCGATCCCGAAGGGCACCACCACGGCGCTCGTGGGCGAGTCCGGATCGGGCAAGTCGACGATCGCCCGCCTGGTGCTGGGCCTCGAGACGGCGACGTCCGGAGCGATCTCGATCGCCGGTCGCCGGACCGAGAAGCTCAAGGGCCGCGACATGCTGGCGCTCCGGCGCTCCATGCAGCCGGTGTTCCAGGACCCGTACGGCTCGCTCGACCCGCTGCACAACATCGGCAACACCATCTCGGAGCCGCTGCGAGTGCACAAGGTCGGCGACCGGACGTCGCAGCGCGAGCGCGTCCTCGAGCTGCTCGACCAGGTGTCCCTCCCGCGCGTGATCGCGAGCCGGTACCCGAACGAGCTCTCCGGCGGCCAGCGCCAGCGCGTGGCGATCGCCCGCGCGCTCGCGCTGAAGCCGGAGATCGTGGTGCTCGACGAGGCCGTGTCGGCTCTGGACGTCCTCGTCCAGGCGCAGATCCTCCGCCTCCTCGCCGACCTGCAGGCCGAGCTCGGGCTGACCTACCTGTTCATCACGCACGACCTGGCGGTGGTCCGCGTGATCGCCGACGACGTCTGCGTGATGCAGAAGGGCAGGATCGTCGAGCACGCCCCGACGGACACCGTGTTCGACTCGCCGCAGCAGGAGTACACCCGCGAGCTGCTCGACGCCATCCCCGGCGCCGGCATCGAGTTCGCGGTCTGACCGACCGTCACCAGGGCCCCGGCCCCGCCTGGAGCGCTCCTCGGAGCCCTCCGGAGCGGGGATCCGGGGCCCTTCGCCGTGCGGACGCCTCGCTGCGGTACGATGGATGGTCCCCCTTTTGCACGAGAACACGAGACGAGTCCGTATCCATGGCAAGTGCCACCCGCTCCGACCTGCGCAACGTCGCGATCGTCGCCCACGTCGACCATGGCAAGACCACGCTGGTCGACGCCATGCTCAAGCAGACGAACTCCTTCGACGCGCACGCCCACGTGGACGAGCGCGCGATGGACTCCAACGAGCTCGAGCGCGAGAAGGGCATCACGATCCTCGCGAAGAACACCGCTGTCTCGTACAGCGGCAAGCACGCGAGCGACGGTCCCATCACCATCAACGTCATCGACACCCCGGGCCACGCCGACTTCGGCGGCGAGGTCGAGCGCGGCCTGTCGATGGTCGACGGCGTCTGCCTCCTCGTCGACGCGTCCGAGGGCCCGCTGCCCCAGACCCGCTTCGTGCTGCGCAAGGCGCTCGAGGCGAAGCTCCCCGTCATCCTCCTGGTCAACAAGACCGACCGCCCCGACGCGCGCATCGACGAGGTCGTCGCCGAGAGCCAGGACCTGCTCCTCGGCCTCGCCTCCGACATGGCCGACGACGTGCCGGACCTCGACCTCGACGCGATCCTCGACGTCCCCGTGGTCTACGCCTCCGGCAAGGCCGGCCGCGCCTCGGCGAACAAGCCCGAGGACGGCACGCTGCCGGACGCCGAGGACCTGGAGCCGCTGTTCGAGGCGATCCTCAAGCACATCCCCGCGCCGACCTACGACGACGACGCGCCCCTCCAGGCCCACGTCACCAACCTCGACGCGTCGCCGTTCCTCGGCCGCCTCGCCCTCCTCCGCGTCTTCAACGGCACGATCAAGAAGGGGCAGACGGTCGCCTGGGTCCACCACGACGGCACCCACACCAACGCGCGCATCACCGAGCTGCTGATCACCAAGGCGCTCGACCGCTACCCGGCCGAGTCCGCGGGCCCCGGCGACATCGTCGCGATCGCGGGCTTCCCCGAGATCACCATCGGCGAGACCATCGCCGACCCCGAGGACATCCGCCCGCTGCCGGCCATCACGGTCGACGACCCGGCGATCTCGATGACGATCGGCACCAACACCTCGCCGCTCGTCGGCAAGGTGAAGGGCCACAAGCTCACGGCGCGCATGGTCAAGGACCGCCTCGACCGCGAGCTCATCGGAAACGTGTCGCTCAAGATCGTCGACATCGGACGCCCCGACTCGTGGGAGGTCCAGGGCCGCGGCGAGCTCGCGCTGGCCATCCTCGTCGAGCAGATGCGCCGCGAGGGCTACGAGCTGACCGTCGGCAAGCCCCAGGTGGTCACCCGCCAGGTCGACGGCAAGACGCACGAGCCCTTCGAGCACCTCACGATCGACGCCCCGGAGGAGTACCTCGGCGCGATCACGCAGCTCCTCGCCGCCCGCAAGGGCCGCATGGACGGCATGTCGAACCACGGCACCGGCTGGGTCCGCATGGAGTTCATCGTTCCGTCGCGCGGCCTGATCGGCTTCCGAACCGAGTTCCTCACCACCACGCGCGGCACCGGCATCGCGAACGCGATCCTGCACGGCTACGAGCCGTGGGCCGGCGCGATCGTCACCCGCAACAACGGGTCGATCGTCGCGGACCGCAACGGCGTCGTGACCCCGTTCGCCATCATCGCGCTCCAGGAGCGGATGACCTTCTTCGTGAACCCCACCGAGGAGGTATACGAGGGCATGGTGATCGGCGAGAACTCTCGCAACGACGACATGGACGTCAACATCACCAAGGAGAAGAAGCTGACCAACATGCGTCAGTCCACCTCCGACACCTTCGAGTCGATGACGCCGTCGCGTCAGCTGACGCTCGAGGAGTGCCTCGAGTTCGCCCGCGAGGACGAGTGCGTCGAGGTCACCCCCGAGGTCGTCCGCATCCGCAAGGTGGAGCTCGATGCGAACGCCCGCGCGCGCATGACGAGCCGCCTCAAGAAGCAGGGCTGAGCCCCGGGCGCCTCGGCGCCCGCCCACGACGAGACCGGCCGGAGCGATGCTCCGGCCGGTCTCGTCGTCTCCGCCCGGTGCTGCAGCGTGCAGCGCCGATCCCGTCCCTCGCGGTCCGGATCAGCCCGCCGGACTCGGAAAGGGAGAGGGGGTCGAGGACTCCGCCTCGAGCGTCGAGGTGACGAAGGAGACGAACGCCGCCGCGTCGTCCGGCTTCCCCGTGTACTGCTCGCCGTTCACCAGCACGGTGGGCGTCGACTCGAGCTTCGGCAGCGAGGAGTTCGCGAGGGGGAGCGAGGTGGCCCGCTCGGTCGCGGCCTTCACCCAGGGCCGGAACTCGCCCGCGGTCATGCAGGCGAGGACGTCGTCGTCGGTGACGCCCGCTCCGGTCACCAGCGCCCGCAGAGCGTCGTCGTCGAGGCCGGTCGACCCCTCCGCCGGCTGCTGCGCGAAGAGCGCCGCGTTCACGGCGAGGAAGCGGTCCGGATCCTCGTCGGCGACGCACGCCGCGGCGTTCGCGGCCCGGCTGGAGTACTCGGAGCCGGCCGAGGAGGAGTCGAGGATCGCCACCGGGTGGATCTCGAGCGTGATCGCCCCCTTCGTCAGCCACGACTGCAACTGCTCGGCGTTCGCCTTCTCGAACTGCCCGCAGTACGGGCAGAGGTAGTCGACGTAGAGGTCGACGGCGACGACTCCGCCCGCCCGTGTGGCGCTCTCGTCGGTCGGGACGGGGGAGGCTCCCGGAGCGAGTGCCGCGGTCGTCGTCGCCGACACGGCCGAGCCGTCGCCCGCGAGGACGATGCCGTCGCTGAGCATGTTCGCCGGGCCGGCGCTCGCGACCTCCTGCTGCGACCAGACGTTCCAGCAGACCAGGGCCACGACCGCGAGGAGCCCGACGACCGCTCCGCCCTGCCCGAGCAGCCGGTTCCGGCGCCGCCGGCGCCTCTCCGCTTCGCGGCGCTCCCGCGCCTGCGCTCGGGCGAGCTCCTGGCGCTCGCGCTTGGTCAGGCCGCTTCTCGCACTGTTCCCGGACATCGCCGACGACGCTACGGGCGCAGGCTTCGGCGCGCCGTGGAGTGCGCCCGCCGGATCCTGGGACGAAGTGCGGGTCCTCTCAGGGATCAGGCGAAGAGGCCGGAGCCGAGGAAGTCAGTCTCGTCGCTGGCACCGGGCGGCACCGCGAACACGGCCGAGCCGACGTGCTTCACGTACTCGTTCAGCGCGTCCGTCGCGAGGTTCCGCTGCACGGTGACGAACTGCTCCGGGGAGCGCTGGAACGAGAGGAAGAACAGCCCCGCGTTCAGGCGTCCGAGCTCGTCGTTGCCGTCGACGAAGTTGTAGCCGCGGCGCAGGAGCCGCACCCCGTTGTTCACGCTCGGATGCGCGAGGCGCACGTGCGACTCCTGATCGATCAGCGGGGCACCGGTGGCGCCGGCCGCTGCGAAGTCCGGCTCGGTGGACTCCGTGCCGCCCGAGAGCGGCGCTCCGGACCCCTTGCTGCGGCCGATGACCCGCTCCTGCTCGCCCAGCTGGCTGCGGTCCCACGTCTCGATGATCATCCGGATCTTCCGCGCGACCAGGTAGCTGCCGCCGACCATCCACGCGGGGCCGTCGGAGGAGGGGACCCAGACGTGCTCTTCTACGGCGTCGGCCTCCTCGGACTTCACGTTCGCCGTGCCGTCCTTGAAGCCGAAGAGGTTGCGCGGAGTCGCCTGGGCGGTGGACGTCGAGGAGGTGCGGCCGAAGCCGAGCTGCGACCAGCGGAGCGAGGCCCGGCCGAACGCGATCCGGCTCAGGTTGCGGATGGCGTGCACGGCGACCTGCGGATCGTCGGCGCAGGCCTGGATGCAGAGGTCGCCGCCGCCGGCCGACGGGACGAGCGCGTCGCCGCGGAAGCGGGGCAGGGCCTGCAGCTGCGGAGGCCGGCGGTCGGCGAGGCCGAAGCGGTCGGCGCCGGACTCGTCCGTGAAGAGGGTGGGTCCGAAGCCGACCGTGACGGTGAGGGACGCGGCGTCGAGCCCGAGCGCCTCCCCGGTGTCCTCCGGGGGAGCCGTGTCCGGCCCGTCCACCGCGCCGGTCTCGCCGATCTCGAGGCCCTGGGTCATCCGCGAGGCGGCGAGCGTCCAGTCCTTCAGGAGCTCGACGAGGTCCTCGCGCGTGGTGCCCGCGGCGAGGTCGAACGCGGCGAAGTGCAGCCGGTCCTGAGCGGCGGTGGTGATGCCCGCCTGGTTCGCGCCGAAGAACGGCACGGTGCGCGTGGCGGAGGAGGCCGTCGCGCTCGCAGACGATGTGACGGCCACCGTGCCGCCCACTCCGGCGGCCAGCCCGGCCGTCCCCGCCGAGACGAGGCCGAGAAGCCCGCGCCGCGAGAGGCGGCGGGGCTCGTCGGAGGGCTGTTGGGAAGCCGTCGGCCGGGCTCCCTCGTGATGCTCGGCGCCCACTAGGCGGCCGGCTCCTCGACGCCCAGCACCGTGTGGGTCAGCTGCGAGAGCGGCTCGGAGAGAGCGTTGACCGCGTCCGAGAGCTCCTTCTTCTGCTCCGCGGTGACGGTGGAGTACGCAGCGAAGCCGGAGTCGATCGAGCCGTACTGCGCGAGCAGGGCGTCGAGCTCGGAGAACCGCTGCGTGATCCGTCCGGTGAGGTCGGCGCCCTCGTCGCCGCTGGCGGTCGCGATCGGCTCGACGTTGCCGAACGCCACCTCCGCGCCCTGGACGTTCGCGGCGAAGTCGGTGAGGTCAGTGCTCGACCACCAGTCCTCCTCGCCCGTGATCTTGCCGGCCGCGACCTCGTCGAGCAGGCCGATGGCGCCGTTGGAGATGTCGCCCACCGAGACGGTGAAGCCGGGCGCGTTCACGAGGTCGGCCAGGCTCTGCACGTCGTCGACGAGGCCCTGGCCGAACTGCGCGCGCTGCTCGGGGGTGGAGGGCGCCCAGTCGAGGAGCGCGCTCGTGCCGTCGGAGTTGAGCGCACCCTCCGCGGGGGCCCACAGGTCCTTCTCGATGCGGTGGAAGCCGGTCCAGTCCAGGCCCTCGGCGACGGCGTCGACCTCGCGGTAGTCGATGCGCGGGTCGAGGTCGCCGAACGCCTCCGCGGTCGGCTCGATCCGCTCGTAGAAGACGCGGGTCGACGCGAAGAGGCCGCGCGCCTTCTCGTCGTCGCCGGCCTCGTAGGCCTGGGCGAACTCGGCCACCGCGGGGAGCAGCTCGCCCACCTGCGACTTCACGTACGCCACGTAGTTGGTGACCGCCGCCTCCGTCGCCGCCTTCTCGTCCGCCGACTGCGCGGTGGCCTCACCGGTCACGGTGAACTCGCTCAGCCCGACCGGGGCGCCGACCTGCTGGAACTTGCAGGCGGTGTAGTAGGTGCCCGGCTCGAGCTGAGCGACGTAGGAGACGCTCTGGCCCGGGGTCACGTTCTCCTTCTCGCCCACGATCCGCAGCTTGTCCTCGGCCAGGATCTCGAACTCGTTGACGTCCGAGCCGCCGTTGGTCAGTGAGAACGTCACCGCTCCCGCCTCGGCGGTCGCCGTCGACACCTCGCAGGCGTCGTCCCTGATCGCGACGTCGAGCGCGGCGGAGGAGGAGGACGCGGGAGTGTTCGGCACGCAGCCCGTGAGGATCAGCGCCAGGGCGCCGGCGCCGGCGAGGCCGAGGGTGACGCGGGGGAGGGTGGGACGAGCGCGCGAGGACATGCTTCTCCTGGATCGGGGCGAGTGCGCCGGCGGTGCCGGAGCGGGTCAGACGGAGGTGGGAGCGGGAGCGGCGACCGGGGCCGCGCTGCCCCGTCGCGGACCGCGCAGGCGGACCTGGCGGACGAACAGGGCGCCGACGACGACGAGGTAGAGCAGCCAGGCGGCGAACTGCAGAGCGGTCGGCTCGGGCGTGTAGTTGAAGAGGCCGCCGACCACGGCGGTCACGGGCGGCGGGAGGATCGGGCCGAGCGAGAACAGCGGGGTGCCCCAGCCGGGCAGGAGCGACGCCTCCTGCAGGTCGCCGACGCCGTAGGAGAGGACGCCGGCCGCGACAAGGATGAGGAAGCCGCCCGTCCAGGTGAAGAAGCGCCCGAGGTCGATCCGGACGAAGCCCCGGAAGATCAGGTACGCGATGACGACCGAGCTGAGGATGCCCAGCATCGCGCCGACCGTGCCGACCCACGCGCTGGATCCCGACCCCGCAGTGCTCGAGGACACGCTCGCCCAGACGAAGAGCGCCGTCTCGATGCCCTCGCGGCCGACGCTGATGAAGCCGAGGACCACGATGCCGAGGGCCGAACCCGCGACGGCGCCGTCGAGCCGGGACTCGAGGTTGCCCTTCATGCTGCGGGCGTTCGCGCCCATCCAGAAGATCATCCAGGTGACCAGGCCGACCGCGAGGATCGAGAGGCCGCCGCCGATGAGCTCCTGAGCCTGGAACGACAGGGTCGAGGGGCCCCAGGTGAGGATCGCACCAGTGACGAGTGAGATCGCGATCGCGGCGGCGATACCGGTCCAGAGCCGCGGCAGCACGTCGCGCCGGCCGAGCTTGGTCAGGTAGGCCACGAGGATGCCGACGACGAGGCCGGCTTCGAGGCCTTCGCGGAGGCCGATGAGGTAGTTTGCGAGCACGCGTGTTCTCTTGGTCGATGGTGGACGAGGAGGGGGCGACTCCCGCCCCGAGTCGATCCGGTCGGCGGGGCTCCGTTGTTCGGTAAGCCTTGCCTAACCCGGGTCGACTGTAGTCCGCTGCCCGGTCGCTGTCCAGAAGCACCCGCAGCGGAGGACGCGCAGGACGAGAGGCGGAGAGTGGACGCGGGCCGGGACGCAGCAGCGGAGCGGGTGGTGGCGGTGCACGCCCACCCCGACGACGAGACGATCACCATGGGCGGGACCCTGGCGCGGCTGGTGGCGCAGGGCGCCTCCGTCACCGTCGTCACCGCCACGCGGGGCGAGTGCGGCGAGGTCATCCCCGAGGACCTCGCTCCGCTCGAGGGCTCGGCCGAGCTGGCCGCGCACCGGACGACCGAGCTCGTCGTCGCCCTGACGGCCCTCGGCGTCGCCGACCACCGCTTCCTCGGCGAGGGGGGCGCCCGCGCACCCGGCCTCGCTCCGCGCGTCTACCGGGACTCCGGCATGCAGTGGGGGCCCGGCCGCGTCCCGGTGCCGCTCGAGCCGGTGCATCCCGCGTCCTTCACCGCCGCGCCCGAGGACGAGGAGGTGGCGGATCTCGTCGCCGTCCTCCGGCAGGTCGACGCGGGCGTCGTGCTGTCGTACGACGCGGGCGGCGGCTACGGCCACCCGGACCACGTCCGCACCGCCCGGGTCGCCGAGCGCGCCGCCGAGCGCCTGGGCCTGCGCTTCCTCGCCGTCCTCCCCGACGCGGCCCCGCCCCTCCCCGGGGACGTCGTGATCGAGCTGTCCGCCGAGGACCACGCCCGCAAGCGCGCGGCCCTCGAGGCGCACGCGACGCAGCTGGTGGTCGAGGGCGACGAGGCCCGCCTCTCGAGCGGTCCGCCGTTCCCCATCGGCCGCATCGAGCGCTTCCGCCCGGTCGCGCAGGCGGGCCGTCCGGCGCCGCTGCCGGAGGAGCGTCCGACGCTGGGATCGCGCGTGCTGTCGGGCGTCGCCGGAGTCCTGGTCGGCGCGGTGGTCGGAGCGATCACGACGGTCGCTCACCAGAGCACCGTGTCGGTCGGCGGAGTCGTCCTCCCGGTCGGCCTGGCCGCCTCCCTCGCCGGCGTGCTGCTGCTCCTGCTCGGGCTGCGCCTCGTGCTCATCGACCGGTTCGTCGCGTTCTGCACTGCAATGGGCCTGCTCGGGATGATCGGGCTGCTCGCCCTGCGCAGCACCGGCGGATCCGTCCTCGTCCCGGCGAACGGCCTCGGCGTGGCCTGGACCTTCCTCCCCGCCCTCATCGCCCTCGTCGTGATCGCCTGGCCGCGGCTGCGGGCGGCCGCTCCCGCCGCCGCCCCGCGGCCCGCGGACGCCGACGCCCCGTCGGCCCCCGTACGATAGAGACACTGTTCGAAGGGACCTGGAGCACCGTGACCTACGTGATCGCACTTCCGTGCGTCGATGTCAAAGACCGCGCCTGCATCGACGAGTGCCCGGTCGACTGCATCTACGAAGGCGAGCGCTCGCTCTACATCCACCCGGACGAGTGCGTCGACTGCGGTGCCTGCGAGCCGGTCTGCCCCGTCGAGGCGATCTACTACGAGGACGACCTCCCCGAGGAGTGGTCCGACTACTACAAGGCCAACGTCGAGTTCTTCGACGAGATCGGCTCCCCGGGCGGAGCCGCCAAGGTCGGCGTGATCGCGAAGGACCACCCGGTCATCGCGGCGCTGCCTCCGCAGAGCCACTGAGGCCGCTCCCGTGGCCCTCAGCGCGCTGCCCGACTACCCCTGGGACCTGATGGCGCCCTTCGCCTGCACGGCGGCGGAGCACCCCGGCGGGATCGTCGACCTGTCGATCGGCTCGCCGGTGGACCCGACGCCCGCCCCGATCCGCGACGCGCTCGCCCGCGCGACGGACTCGCACGCGTACCCCACGACCGTGGGCACCCCCGCTCTGCGCGAGGCGATCGCCGCCTGGTACGCGCGGCGGCGCGGAGTCGAGGGCCTCGGGATCGACGAGGTCCTGCCGACGATCGGCTCCAAGGAGCTCGTCGCCTGGCTGCCCTTCCTCCTCGGACTCGGGGAGGGGGACGTGGTCGTGCATCCGCGCGCCGCCTACCCGACGTACGCGATGGGCGCGGCGATCGCCGGCGCTGAGGCGCTCGCCTCCGACGACCCCGCCGAGTGGCCCGCGACGACACGCCTGGTCTGGCTCAACTCTCCCGGCAACCCCGATGGCGCCGTGCTCGACGTGCCCGCCCTGCAGCGCGCCGTCGCCCGTGCCCGTGAGCTGGGCGCTGTGATCGCGGGGGACGAGTGCTACGCCGAGCTCGGCTGGGACGGCCGCTGGGCCGACGAGCCGATCCCGAGCGTCCTCGACCCGCGCGTGGTGGGGGAGGACCGCACCGGGGTCCTCGGCGTCTACTCGCTGAGCAAGCAGTCGAACCTCGCCGGCTACCGCGCCGCCTTCGTCGCCGGGGACGCGGCCCTGATCGCGCGCCTGGTGACCGTCCGCAAGCACGCGGGCATGATCGTGCCCGGTCCGCTGCAGGAGGCGATGATCGTCGCCCTCGCCGACGACGAGCACGTCGCCGCGCAGAAGGAGCGCTACCGCTCCCGCCGCGACTGCCTCCGGCCCGCCCTCGAGTCCGCGGGCTTCCGGATCGACCGCAGCGAGGCCGGCCTCTACCTGTGGGCGACCGAGGGCCGCCCGGCCTGGGAGTCCATCGACCGCCTCGCCCGCCTCGGCGTCCTCGCGGGCCCCGGCGTCTTCTACGGGGAGGGCTTCCCCGAGCACGTGCGCCTCTCGCTGACGGCCTCCGACGAGCGGATCGACGCGGCCGTGGAGCGCCTGTCCGGCGGCCTCTGAGGCGTTCGACCCGGCCGATCCTGGCGGGTTCCGACAAGGCCCCGGCCCCAGCGCTGGGCGATGTCACAGTGCCCCCGCTTTGCCCATAGGCTGTATGTGGTTCGGTCGACGGCGCCTCGCGAGGCCCCGGCTGCACCACGATCCAGACCCGGCGCCGCCCGCTCCGCGCGAGCGCTTCCGGGGTGCGACCGCGACGACCTGGGAGGCGTTGTGACCGAATCCGGCACGCAGAGCGACGGAACCGCGACGGTGGGCTCCACGGAGCCCGCGACCGGGAGCGCCACGACATCGCCTCCCGCGCCGGCGGAGCAGGAGCTCCCCGAGAAGGTCACGCTCACCTTCGGCGACCGCACCGCGGACTTCCCGGTCCTGCGCAGCGTCGACGGCTCCTCGAGCATCGACTTCTCGACCCTGTCGAAGCAGACCGGCTTCATGTCGCTCGACTACGGCTTCGTGAACACGGCGGCGACCAAGTCGCAGATCACCTACATCGACGGCGACCAGGGGATCCTCCGCTACCGCGGCTACCCGATCGAGGAGGTGGCCACCAACGCGACCTACCTCGAGGTGGCCTGGCTCCTCATCTACGGCGAGCTGCCGACGGCCGACGAGCTCGCGGGCTTCGACGAGCGCATCCGCCGCCACACGCTCCTCCACGAGGACCTCAAGCGCTTCTTCGACGCGCTCCCTCACAGCGCGCACCCCATGTCGGTGCTCTCGGCCGGAGTGTCGGCCCTGTCGACGTACTACGAGGACAGCTCCAACCCGAAGGATCCGGAGGCTGTGGAGCTCACCTCGATCCGCCTCCTGGCGAAGCTGCCCGTGATGGCGGCGTACGCCCACAAGAAGGCGATCGGCCAGGCGTTCCTCTACCCGGACAACTCGCTGAGCTTCGTCGACAACTTCCTCCGCCTCAACTTCGGCACGATGGCCGAGCAGTACCAGGTCGACCCGGTGCTCTCGAAGGCGCTCGACCGCCTCCTGATCCTCCACGAGGACCACGAGCAGAACGCGTCGACGTCGACCGTCCGCCTCGTCGGCTCCACCGAGGCGAACCTCTACGCCTCCGTCTCGGCCGGCATCAACGCCCTGTTCGGCCCTCTGCACGGCGGAGCGAACGAGGCGGTGCTCACCATGCTCGGCCGGATCCGCGAGTCGGGCGAGAGCGTGTCGACGTTCGTCGAGCGGGTGAAGAACAAGGAGGAGGGCGTGCGCCTGATGGGCTTCGGCCACCGGGTGTACAAGAACTACGACCCGCGCGCGAAGCTGGTCAAGGAGAGCGCCTCCGAGGTCCTGCAGGCCCTCGGCGTGAAGGACCCGCTGCTCGACATCGCGATGGAGCTCGAGGCCCTCGCTCTCGAGGACGACTACTTCAAGGAGCGGCGCCTCTACCCGAACGTCGACTTCTACACGGGCGTCATCTACAAGGCGATGGGCTTCCCGACCCGGATGTTCACCGTGCTCTTCGCGATCGGCCGCCTGCCCGGCTGGATCGCCCACTGGCGCGAGATGAACACCGACAAGCAGACCAAGATCGGCCGCCCGCAGCAGCTCTACATGGGCGCGCCCGAGCGCCACTGGCCGACCGACCGCTGACCGGTCCCCGAGAGCCCGTCCCCGCCGGGGGCGGGCTCTCGCCGTGCGGCGCACCCGCCTCTCGTCGGCCGTCCGAGGCTCGAACCGCTTCTTCGAGGCGGGACGCAGAGCGGCGTGGTCGCCGCGGACTCGATCAGCTCGGATCGTTCCGGGGCGCCGCATGCGGGACCAGCGGCGCCGGACGCCCGCCCTCAGGCGTGCAGGGCGGCGTTCAGCTCGATGCCGGCGCCGGTGCGGGGGAGGACCTCGACGGCCCCGGTGAGGGAGTTGCGGCGGAAGAGTAGGTTCGGCACGCCCGAGAGCTGCACGGCCTTCACGGTCTGCGGGGCGCCGTCGGCGCGCGGCGCTCCGCCGACCACGACGACCTTGGTGCCAGCGGTCACGTAGAGGCCGGCCTCGACGACGGTGTCGTCGCCGAGGGAGATGCCGATGCCCGAGTTCGCACCCAGCAGCGCCCGCGCGCCGATCGAGACGCGCTGCACTCCTCCGCCCGAGAGGGTGCCCATGATGGAGGCGCCGCCGCCGATGTCCGAGCCGTCGCCGACCACGACGCCCTGCGAGATGCGCCCCTCGACCATCGAGCTGCCGAGAGTCCCGGCGTTGAAGTTGACGAAGCCCTCGTGCATCACCGTCGTGCCGGGTGCCAGGTGCGCGCCGAGGCGGACGCGAGAGGTGTCCGCGATGCGCACCTTCGCCGGAGTGACGTAGTCGGTCAGCCGCGGGAACTTGTCGATGCCGGTGGCCTGGATGCCGTGGCGCCGGAGCGAGGGCCGCAGGCGGGTGAACGACTCCGGCGAGACCGGACCGGCGTTCGTCCACACCACGTTCGGCAGGTGCGCGAAGACGCCGTCGAGGTTCACCTCGTTCGGGCGGACCAGGAGGTGCGAGAGCAGGTGCAGCCGCAGGTAGGCGTCGGACGTGGAGGCGGGCGGCGCCTGCACGTCGATCTGCAGGGTGACCACGTCGATGCGGACCTCGCGGCGCGGATCCTCGCCGGCCTGCTCCTCGAACTCCGCCGGCACGATCCAGGGGTCGCGGCCGGCCGGGATGGTGCCGAGGCGCGGCTCCGGGAACCAGGTGTCGAGGACGGTGCCGTCGGCGGCCACGGTGGCGAGCCCGTATCCCCAGGCGGAGGCGGGCGCGGAGGAGTCTGCGGAGTGCTCGAGGGTCATGCCGATCAGGGTAGCGCGGAGCGTCCGGCCGCTACCCTGGGGCGCATGGCCGATCCGACCACCGCCCCTCCGCTCGATCTGCGCACCGATCCGGTCGCCCTGACGCGGATCCTCTGCGACATCCCGTCCGTCTCGGGCGACGAGCTCGAGATCGCGGACGCTGTGCAGTGGGCGCTCGAGCAGTACGACCACCTCGAGGTCATCCGCGACGGCCACACCGTCGTGGCGCGGACGAACCTCGGCCTCGCCCAGCGCGTCGTGATCGCCGGGCACCTCGACACGGTGCCGGTCAACGGCAACCTGCCCGTCGTCGCCGAGACGATCGACGGCGTCGAGCACCTGGTCGGCCGCGGGACCGTCGACATGAAGGCCGGAGTGGCGGTGCAGCTCGTCCTCGCCGCCGAGCTCTCCGATCCGGCCGTCGACATCACCTGGATGTGGTACGACAACGAGGAGGTCGCAGCGGACCTCAACGGCCTCGGCCGTCTCTCCCGGCACCGCCCCGACCTCTTCTCCGCCGACTTCGCCGTGCTCGGCGAGCCGACGAGCGGAGCAGTGGAGGGCGGCTGCAACGGGACGCTCCGGGTCGACGTGGTCACCCGCGGCGTCCGCGCCCACTCCGCCCGCAGCTGGGTCGGCGAGAACGCGATCCACGCGGCCGCGCCGATCCTCGACCGCCTCGCCGCCTTCGTGCCGCGCGAGGTCGAGGTCGAGGGCCTCGTGTACCGCGAGGGCGTCAACGCCGTGCGCGTCACCGGCGGGGTCGCGGGCAACGTGATCCCGGACCTCTGCACGGTGCAGGTCAACTACCGCTTCGCCCCCGACCGGTCCGGGGAGGAGGCGCTCGCCCACCTCGAGGAGCTCTTCGAGGGGTTCGAGGTGACGGTGGACGATCTGGCCGAGGGCGCCCGCCCGGGGCTGGACGCACCTCTGGCCCAGGCCTTCCTCGCGGCCGTCGGAGCCGAGGCGAAGCCCAAGTACGGCTGGACCGACGTCGCGCGGTTCTCCGCCATGGGCATCCCGGCTGTCAACTACGGACCGGGCGACCCGCTCCGGGCCCACGCCGACGACGAGCGCGTGGCGGTGCACGAGATCACCGAGTGCGCCGAGGGCCTCCGCCGCTGGCTGACCGCGTCCTCGTGAGCGCGAGCGCCACGGCCGTCCCCGTCCGACTCCGCCTCCGCCTGCGCCTGGTCCCGTGGTGGGCGCGGGTCCTCCTGGTGTACATCGCGACCCGCGTGGTCACGACCGTGATCCTGCTGCAGTTCGCCGCGCACCAGCTCGCGAACCCGTGGACCGGCCCCTCCCCGTCCTACTCGGCCTTCGCGTCGATGTGGGACGGCCGCTGGTACGAGATCATCGCGGCCACCGGGTACCCCGGCTTCCTGCCGATCACGCAGGACGGCCACGTGGGGGAGAACGCCTGGGCCTTCATGCCGCTCTACCCGGGGGTCGTGAAGGCGCTGATGGCGGTCACCGGCCTCACCTGGGCTCCGGCCGCCGTGACCGTCTCCGTCCTGTGCGGAGCCGGAGGCTGCCTCGTCCTGTACCGCCTCTTCCGGCACTCCCTCGGCGAGTCGCAGTCGCTGACGGCGGTGCTGCTGTTCTGCGTGGCGCCGACCTCGCCGCTGATGCAGCTCGCCTACGCGGAGTCGATGGCGATGCTCCTGACCGCGGTCACGCTCCTCCTCCTGGTGCGGCGGCGCTGGCTCGCGGTCGTGCCCGTGGTGCTGCTGCTGGGCCTGACCCGGCCGAGCGGGCTCGCCTTCGCCGCCGCGCTCGGCCTGTACGTCGTCTACCGGTTCGTCCGGCGCCGCACGGAGCCGTTCCCGCGGTCGGAGTGGCTGCCGGCCGTGGGCCTGACGGCGTGGGGGCTCGTGGTCGGCTTCCTCTGGCCTGCCGTGGCGTGGGTCGTCACCGGGTCGATGACCGCGTACACCGACACCGAGCTGGCGTGGCGTGCGGTCTACATCGGCTACCAGGAGCTGCTCCCGCTGACTCCGTGGTTCCAGGGCGGCGCCTGGTGGGGCTCGTGGTGGTTCGGTGCTCCGGCCGTCGGCGTCGTGCTGGTGGTGCTCCTGCTGGCGGCGTTCGTCGGGATCCTCGCCGCACCGTGGACACGGCGGCTCGATCTCTTCAGCCGGGCCTGGGTCGCCGGGTACGGCGTCTACCTGCTGGCGTTCTTCTTCCCGCAGTCGAGCACCTTCCGGCTGCTGGGCCCGATGTTCCCGCTCGTCGGAGCGCTGGCGGTGCCGCGCTCGCCGGTCTTCCGCGTCGCGCTGGTCCTGCTCGGGATCGGCGGCCAGATCGTCTGGATCTCGATCTGCTGGGCCGTTGCCGGATCGGACTGGACCCCGCCGTGATCGTGCCGCGCGCCCGCCCGGCGCGGTGCTCCTCCGGGGACTCCCGACTCCCGCACGGGTATGCTCGTCGGAATGTCTCCCCTCACGCCAGCCGGTGAGCCGCGACACGCGTCGCCCCTCCTCCGGCCGACCCGCCGGCGAGCCGCGGCGACACCCGCCCGCTCCCCGCTGACGACCGCCTCCGCCTCCTCGACGGACCGCGGGCCTCTCGCGTGAGCGCCACCGCGATCGCGCCGGAGACGGAGGACGCCTCTCCGTCCCGCTCCCGCTGGGGTCTGCTCCGGAGGATCCCGTGGTGGATCCAGGTGCTCCTGGTCTTCGCCGTGTCCCGCGTCGTCACGACCGTGATCATGCTCCGTGTCGGCGCCGTGCGTCAGGGCGTCGAGTGGACGGGACTCCGCGACACCTACGTCCGGTTCGCGACGACGTGGGACGGCGGCTGGTACGAGCGGATCGGGATGACGGGGTACCCGTCGGTGCTGCCGCTCTCGCCGTCCGGAGCCGTGGAGCAGAACCCCTGGGCGTTCATGCCCGTCTACCCGTTCACCGTCCGCGGCCTGATGAACATCACCGGGCTCGACTGGGCGAACGCGGCGGTGCTCGTCGCCCTGGTCTGCAGTGCAGCGGCGTGCCTGGTGATCTACCGGCTGTTCCGCGTCTCGCTCAGCGAGGGCCAGGCGCTGATGGGGATCGTCTTCTTCTGCGTCGCTCCGACGTCCCCGATCCTGCAGATCGGCTACGCGGAGTCCGGCGGCATCCTCCTGACGGCCGTGCTGCTCCTCCTGCTGGTGCGTCGCAAGTGGATCTGGACGTTCCCCGTCGTGCTGGTCGTGGGGCTCCTGCGCCCGAGCGGCCTCGCGATCGCGGCGATGACGGGCCTCTACTTCCTCTACCGCGTCTGGCGCCACGGGCGCGGCACCGAGCCGTTCGCCCGCCGGGAGTTCGCCTTCACGGTCTCCCTCACGGTCTGGTCCCTCGCGGTGGGCTTCGCCTGGCTGCTCATCGCCTGGGCCGTGACCGGCTCCTTCACCGCCTACACCGACACCGAGCTCGCCTGGCGCAGCGTCTTCATCGGCGAGGGCGAGCTCATCCCCTTCACCTCCTGGTTCGCCGGTGGAGGCTGGTGGGGAGGCCTCTGGTTCGGCTCGCCGATCACGGGCATGGGCATCACTGTCGTGGTGGTGCTCGGATTCCTGGCGATCCTGTTCTCGCGGGCCACGCGCAGCCTCGACGTCTTCTCGCGGCTCTGGGTCGGCGGCTACGCGATCTACCTCTTCGCGTTCTTCTACCCGCAGTCGAGCACGTTCCGCATCCTGATGCCGATGTTCCCGCTGGCCGGGGCGCTCGCGGTGCCGCGGTCGACCCTCCTGAGGGTGTTCGTGGTGGCCGCATCGATCGTCGGGCAGATCGTCTGGGTGCTGCTGTGCTGGGTGTTCACCCCGGGCGACTGGTCCCCGCCGTGATCGGCTGACGCCCGACTTCCGGGCGCGGTTCGGAACACCCCCGCGGATGCACGATAATAGGGGGATACGTCACGAAAGGGGAACTCTATGGCGGCCATGAAGCCGAGGACCGGAGACGGACCGATGGAGGCTGTTAAGGAGGGCCGACTCATCGTCGTGCGCGTTCCGCTCGAAGGAGGCGGACGCCTCGTCGTCTCGGTCAACGATGCAGAGGCGAAAGAGCTGCACGACGCGCTCGCGTCGGTGGTGTCTCCCGCCTGATCCGCACCGTCGTGAACGCCCGTCGCACACCGTGCGGCGGGCGTTCCGTCTTTCCTCGGTCGGCCGCGCTCGTCAGGCGCGGCGCTTGTTGGCCTGCAGCAGGCCGTCGCCGATCGGCGAGAGCACGCTGACCACGGCGGGGGAGGCGCAGACCTCGGCCACCAGCGTGCGGAACGCCGTCGCGATCTCGTCGCGCTGCGCGGGGTTGGCCACGCGTCCGCGCCAGAGCGCGTGGGGGACGAGGACCGTCCCGCCCGGACGGACGAGCCGCAGCGCGTGCTCGACGTTCTCGATGACCTGCAGCGGATCGCCGTCGACGAAGACGATGTCGTAGGAGTTCTCGTTCATCCGGGGCAGCACCTCGAGGGCGCGGCCCGGGATGAGCCGCAGCCGGTTGGGCGAGATGCCCGCCTCGTGGAACTGGGCGCGCGCGTGCTGCTGGTGCACGGCCTCGGAGTCGATCGAGGTGAGCATCGCCTCGGGGGCGCCGTCGAGCAGCCACAGGCCGCTCACTCCGGTGCCGGTGCCGATCTCGATGATGGAGGTCGCGCGCGCCGCGGCGGCGACCAGCGCGGCCTGCGCTCCGATCGAGGGGGAGACGGCGTCGATGCCCAGCTCGACCGAGAGCCGGCGGGCCGAGGCGATGGCCTCCGACTCGACGACCGCGTCCTCGGCGTACTTCCAGTTGGCATCCTTGTCGGACACGGGGGCGCTCCTCTGATCGGTGCACCGAGCGGATCGCGCCCGGGCATCGTCAGGGTACGGTGGCGCGCGGGCTCCGCGAGGGAGGCGCGGCGGGTTAGTGTTGTCCTCGTGTTCGGTCTGACGTTCGACAAGCTCCTCATCATCGGGGTCATCGCTGTCTTCGTGCTGGGTCCCGACCGCCTCCCGCACTACGCCGCCCAGCTCGGGCAGCTCGTGCGTAAGGTGCGCGGATTCGCCACGCAGGCCCGGGAGCGCGTCAAGGACGAGATGGGCGACGAGTTCAACGACGTCGACTGGAAGAAGCTCGACCCGCGCCAGTACGATCCCCGCCGCATCATCCGCGACGCCCTGCTCGAGGACGATCCGGCCCCCACCGTGAAGCCGCCCACCGCTGTCGCCGCTCCGGTCGTGCCGGGCGGCACCGGCTCCGCGCAGGACAGCTACTACACGACGATGCAGCGCTCCGTCTCGTCCGGCACGCTCTCGAGCGTCGCGCCGCCGCCGATCGACTCCGAGGCCACCTGAGCCCTGCTCCGCGAGGAGCGTCGGGCGGGCGTCTCGACCGACGCCGCCCGCACGAAGCCGCGCGGAGGCGTCAGCCGACGGCGAGCGGAAGACGACGGCCGGTCAGTCCCCGCGGCCGCGCGGCGAGCGTCGCCGCCAGGGTGTCGATCGCCCGGGCGGCAGGATCCTCCGGATCGCCGACGACGACGGGCACGCCCTCGTCGCCCCCTGCCCGCAGCGCCACGGAGATCGGCAGCGACGCGAGCAGCGGCACCTCGTCGCCCGTCGCAGTGAGCCGACGCGCGACCTCGGCCCCGCCTCCGCTGCCGAAGAGCTCCAGCACCGAGCCGTCGGGCTGCGGAAGCCCCGACATGTTCTCGACCACTCCGACGATGCGCTGACCCGATTGGCGGGCGAGCGCGCCGCTGCGCTCGGCCACGTCGGCGGCCGCCGGCTGCGGGGTGGTGACGATGAGGACCTCCGCATGCGGGAGCAGCTGCCCGATGGAGATCGCCACATCCCCCGTGCCGGGAGGCAGGTCGAGCAGGAGCACGTCGAGGTCGCCGAAGTACACGTCGGTGAGGAACTGGGAGATGGTGCGGTGCAGCATGGGTCCGCGCCAGGAGACGGCCGCCCCCCGGGTGTCGCCCTCGAGGAACATCCCGATCGAGATGACCTTCACGCCGTGCGCCACCGGCGGCAGCATCAGCTCGCCGACGCGGGTGGGCCCCGCGACGCGCCCGTCGTGCATCAGGCCGAGCAGGCCGGGGATGGAGAAGCCGTGCACGTCGGCGTCCACGAGGCCGACCGCGAGCCCCCGCTGAGCGAGGGCGACCGCGAGGTTGGCGGTGACGGTCGACTTGCCGACACCGCCCTTGCCGCTGGTGACCGCGTACACGCGGGTGAGCGAGTCCGGGCCGAAGGGCATGCTCCGGCGCCCGCCTTGGAGGCGCTCGGTGAGGGCGGTGCGCTGCGCCGGCGTCATGACTCCGACCACGACGTCGACCGCCGTGACTCCGGGAGCCGAGGCCGCGGCCTCGCGCACGTCGCGCTCGATCGCGGAGGCGGCCGGGCAGCCGACGATGGTCAGCCGGATCGCGACGCGGACGGCTCCGTCGGCCCCCGCCTCGACCGACTCGAGCATGTCGAGCTCGGTGATGGGCTTCCGGATCTCCGGATCGACGACGCGGGCCAGCGCCGTCCTGACGGCGGTCTCGATGGCGGCGACGTCAGGCATCGCGCCGCTCGGGCTCCTGCGCCCGATCCTTCTCGAGCTCCTCGAGCAGGCCGCGCAGCTCCGAGCGGATGAAGTCCTTGCTCGCCATGTCGCGGATCGCCAGGCGCAGGGCCACGACCTCGCGCGCGAGGTACTCGGTGTCCGCGAGGTTGCGCTCGGCCCGCTGACGGTCCTGCTCGATCTGCACGCGGTCGCGGTCGTCCTGGCGGTTCTGCGCGAGCAGCAGCAGCGGCGCGGCGTAGGAGGCCTGCAGGGAGAGGATCAGCGTCAGCACCGTGAAGCCGAGGGCCTGCGAGTCGAAGCGCGCGTCCGCGGGCCCGTAGGTGTTGAACATCAGCCAGAAGACGCAGAAGATCGTCATCCCGACCAGGAACCACGGCGTGCCCATGCCGCGGGCGAACGACTCGGTCAGGCGGCCGAAGCGGTCGCTGCTCGGGCGGTTCCGCCGCGAGAGGACGCGGGTGCGCAAGCCCTTGGGAGCGTCGAGGCGCCGGTCCTGCTTGGTGTCCCTAGCCACGCGCGCCCCTCCGTCCCCGTCGTGTCCTGCCTGTCGCCGCGGGTGCCGGCGGCACGAGCGGGACGCCCTGCGTCGCCGTCGTCACCGGCTTCCTCGGTTCGTCGTCGTCGCCGTGGCTGCGCCAGTCGTCGGGGAGGAGGTAGTCGAGGACGTCGTCGATGGTCACGACGCCGACGAGGCGGTGGGACGCGTCGACGACGGGCACCGAGACGAGGTTGTAGCTGGCCAGGATCCGGGCGACCTCGGCCGCCGAGGTCTCGGGCGTGATCGGGTCCATGCTCTGGTCGAGCAGGGTGCCGAGGCGCTCGTGCGGCGGGTAGCGGAGCATCCGCTGGAAGTGCACCATGCCGAGGAAGCGGCCGGTCGGCGGCTCGTAGGGCGGCAGTGTGACGCAGACGGCGGCGCCGAGGGCCGGGGCGAGCTCGTGGCGGCGGATGAGGGCGAGACCCTCGGCGACGGTCGCCTCGGAGGAGACGATGATCGGCTCCGTGGTCATCAGACCGCCGGCGGACTCCGGGGCGTAGGTGAGGAGCATGCGGACGTCGTCCGCCTCCTCGGGCTCCATCAGCTCCAGGAGCGCCTCGCCGCGCTCCTCCGAGAGCTGGGCGATCAGGTCGGCCGCGTCGTCCGGCTGCATCTGGTCGAGGACGTCGGCGGCGCGGTCGTCGTCGAGCCGGCCGAGGATCTCGACCTGCTCGCTCTCGGGCATCTCCTCGAGCACGTCCGCGAGGCGGTCGTCCGAGAGCTCGCCGGCGACCTCGAGCATCCGCTGCTGCGGCAGGTCGAGGAGCGTGCTGGCGAGGTCGGCGGGCTTGAGCTCGGAGAGGCTGGCGACGTACTGCTCGGCGGACTGCGCCTCGGTCGAGACGCTCTCGCGGACCTCGCGCCAGCCGGCGAAGGCGGTCGCGCCCTTGGCGAAGGGGGAGGGGCTGGTCTTGGGCCGGCGGACGAAGAGCTGCGCGAGCTCCCACTCGCCGGGAGCGGCCTCCTCGATCGCGACGTCCTCGACGACCGCGTCACCGGAGCCGTCCACGAAGCTCACCCGGCGGCCGAGGAGCTCGGCGATGACGCGGACCTCGCCGCCCCGCTGCTCGAAGCGGCGCACGTTGATGAGCCCGGTGGTGATGATCTGGCCGCTGCCGATGCTGGTGACCCGGCCGATCGACACGAAGACGCGACGGCGCCCGGGGATCTCGACCACCAGGCCGACCACCCGCGGGGCGTCGTTCTGCCGGTAGACCAGGAGCACGTCGCGGACCTTGCCGACGCGATCGCCGGCCGGGTCGAAGACACTGCATCCGGCCAAGCGCGCGACGAAGACTCTGGCGGAACTCACGGCTACAAACCTAGTCCCGTGCAGCCGGGCGGACGCCGAGCGTTCCCGGCTCGCCCTCGGCCGGTTCTCCGAATCCGTTCAGAGACCTTCAAGTGGCCTGTGCGATTCTGTCCGGGTGACTCAGCAGACGCCGTTCAGCGGCCGAGGGCCGGCCTTCCCCACGATCCCGCGCGGGGAGATCCTCGCCACGTTCGACACCTACCAGGAGGCGCAGGCCGCCGTCGACGTGCTCGCCCGCGCCGACTTCCCGGTGCGCCAGCTCGCCATCATCGGCAACGAGCTCAAGAGCGTCGAGCGGGTGACCGGCAAGCTCACCTGGGGCCGCGTCGCCCTCGCCGGAGCGGCCTCCGGCGCCTGGCTCGGTGTGTTCCTGGGCCTCCTGCTCATCATCTTCTCGCCGACGACGGAGCTCTCCTTCCTCATCGCGGCGGTCCTCCTCGGCGCCGGCTTCGGGATGCTCTTCGGGCTCGCCTCCTACGCCGTGAACCGCCGCCGTCGCGACTTCACCTCGACCATGCAGGTGATCGCGACCAGCTACTCCGTGCTCGTGGACCCCGAGGTGGTCAACCGCGCGCGCAACCTGCTCGACGGCGGCACCTCCCCGGCGGAGGCGCCGCAGACGGCCTGGGCTCCCCCGCCCGCTGCGATCGGCGACCCGCAGCCGCAGCCCGTCCGCCCCGAGGACGACCCTCGCTGACGATCCTCCACGAAGGCCCCCGGTCCGCCGGGGGCCTTCGTCGTTCCCGGGGCGGGGCGGCTCAGGCGGAGCCGACGGGCGGGAGGACGATGTCGACCGCGAGACCCCGGGGGGAGCGGTTGACCAGGGCGACCGTCCCGCCGGCCGAGAGCACGGTGGTGTGCACCAGTGCCAGTCCGAGACCGCTGCCGCCGGAGGCGAGGGTCCGGGAGTCGTCCGGGCGGGAGAAGCGGTCGAAGGCGACCGGGATGAAGGCGTCGGGCATCCCCGGTCCGTCGTCCGAGACGCTGAGCATCAGGCGCCCGTCCGACTGCGAGAGGGAGGCGACGATCATGCCGCCGCCGTTCATCGCCTGGATCGCGTTCCTCACGAGGTTGTCGATCACCCGGCCGAAGTCCTGGGACGCGACCGCGTAGAGCCGCGCGGGCTCGCGCTCGTCGATCTCGTAGTCGATCTCCACCCCCGACTCCGAGGCGAGCAGGCGGGTGCGGTCGACGGCGCCCACCAGCTCGTCGACGAGCTCGGCGAAGGGAGCGGTCGGGCGGACGGTGCGGCTCTCGATGCGCGAGATGTCGAGCAGGGCGGACGCGAGGCGCACGAGCCGGTCGACGCTCTTCTGCGCATCGAGGATGACCCGGTCGACCGCGACCGGATCGTCGACGCGGTGGTGGGCGATCTCGAGCTGCGCGGAGAGCGCGGCGAGGGGAGTGCGGAGCTCGTGGCTCGCATCCGACACCATCTGCTTCTCCCGGGCCAGCGACGCGGTCTGCTTGGTCAGGAACGCGTTCAGCGTCACCGCGAGCTCGTCGATCTCGTCGCGCGTGCCGACGACCGGGAGCTGGTCGCCCTGCCCGGGCTCGGCGGCGATCTGATCCGCGCGCGCCCGCATCCGGCGCACCGGGGCGAGGGCCGCGCCCGTCAGGATCCACGAGGCGAGCCCGAACGTGACGACGAGGAAGATCGCGGCGTAGACGAGCACGTGGGCGAAGTCGTCGAGGACGAGCTGCGACGCGGCCTGATCGCGGGCGGAGGCGACCTGCCAGACGCCGCGATCGCTCTCGATGGCCGTGAAGCGGACCAGGTAGCTGCCGTTCGCCGTCGTCACGTCGGAGTACCGGGGCGAGGTGTCGGCCGACTCCTCCGCCAGAGCGCTGAGCACCTCGCCGCTCAGGCGCGAGGGCATGGTCGAGGTGCTGACGCTCCCGTCGGGAGCGAGGGCGAGGAACAGCTGGCCCGTCGACGAGCCCTGCGTGCGCGGGACGTTGCCCGCCGAGATGTCGCGGCGCACCTCGTCCTCGATCGACATCAGGATCGTCCGCTCGCTGCGGTCGACGATGCCGGTGACCACCTGGTAGAAGAGCAGCGCCGCGAGCGCGAAGAGGGCGGTCGCCACAGCGACCGTTCCCACGGTGATCCTCGCGCGGATCGAGAGCGCGCCGACCCGGCGGCGTGCCGTGCTCATCCGCGACACGGGCTACTCGACCGGGCGGAGGAAGTAGCCCTTGCCGCGGACGGTCACGATGCTGACGCCCGTGTCCTCGGTCGGGAGCTTCTTGCGCAGGTAGCTGACGTACTGGTCGACGATGTTGTTGTCGACGATCTCGCCGCCGCCCCAGATCTCGGAGAGGATCCGCTGGCGGGTCACGACGGAGCCGACGGGAGTGATGAGGAGCTTGAGGAGCTCGAGCTCCTTCGGGCTGACGTGGATGCGCGAGCCGTCGGCGGTGCGCCGGATGCTCGATCCGTCCACGGTGATGCGTCCGACGTCGATCGAGGTGGACATCAGCGACGGGCTGCGGCGCAGGAGGGCCCGGAGGCGCGCGTTGAGCTCGGTGAACGCGAACGGCTTGGTCAGGTAGTCGTCCGCTCCGGCGTCGAGGCCGAAGACGCGGTCCTCGATCGCGTCCCGCGCGGTCAGCAGCATGATCGGCGTGGGCCGGCCGAGCTCGCGGATCCGGCGGCAGATCTCGAAGCCCGACATCGCCGGCAGCATGACGTCCACGATGGCGGCCGAGAACTCGGCGTTGCTGAACGCGACGAGCGCGTCGATGCCGTTCGTGGTCAGCACGGCCTCGTAGCCGGCGTCTTCGAGGCCGCCGACGAGGGCCTCACCCATGGCTGGATCGTCTTCGACGACAAGGATCTTCACGCGCTCACCCTACGGCCCGGCTCCCAGGAGGACGCACTGGGCGGGCCGTGTGTCGATCGGATGCGGGATCGACCCATCCGATCGGCGCTGGGCGCTCGGGGGCGTGGCGGGAGAGGCGCGATCAGTGGCGCATTTCTACTCTTCTCTCCCCGTCGGCCCGATGATCCTGTTCGCGAAGTTCACCTCTACCGTCACCCGAAGGCGGCACAAAAATGCTCAATATTCTTTCCATCTGGGCGCGTCTCGCGCTGTCGGTCCTCCTGTGGATCGTCCTTCTTCCCGTCATGCTCGTCCTGCTGCCGTTCCGCACGGGCAGGAGCGCCTCGCTCCCCGCCCTGCGACCGGTGCCGGTTCCCGCACCGACGGTGGCGATCGACACCCGGAGCACCAGCGGCGCGTACCAGGCCCACTTCCCGGTCGTTCCGGGCTCGACGCCCCGCTCCCATGAGCTCCGGCGTCGTCCGCCCACCGATCCCCGACGCCCGAACAGCCGTGCCTCTCTCCGCCAGGAGGGGGCGCGGCTGTTCGTCGTTCCCCGGGTCGATCCCGACTGACCGACAGATGTCGATTTCGGCTCCTCTCGATCGCGAGCCGCGTCAAGCCCTTCGCAGAATCTCAGGGACTGGCAATACAGTGCTCGCACATGGTTCACCGATCGGAAGGAACACGGATGCTTCGCGCCACGCTCGACACCGCTGGGATCCAGCTCGATTCGACCACGGGAGCCCCCGTGCGCCCCGACACCCCGGTCTCGGTGGTCGCGTCGGCGCCTCAGAGCCTGATCTCGCGGATGCTCGGACGCCGCCGCTGCGAAGCCTGCGGAGCGGCCTCGGCCCGTCGCCGCGACGGCTTCTGCTCGGCCGACTGCGCCGGCACCTTCCACCTCTACGAGTGAGCCCGACCGGCCGAGTGCCGGTGGTGAACGTCCCGAAGGCCCGTGATCGACGATCGCGGGCCTTCGTGCTGTCCGGGGAGGGTCGGAGCGCCGGGTGAGGAGCGCCACGGTCGGACTCGGTCGCCCACCGGGTGACGCCGCTCGGTCCGTGGTGGAGGGGTGCGCCACGAGGGGCGTCGAGCACCGGAGCTGAGCTCCCGCAGGCGAGGGAGGGGAGCGAAGGACCGCAGATGTGCCCCCAGTAGGATTCGAACCTACGCCCCTGCCTCCGGAGGGCAGTGCTCTATCCCCTGAGCTATGGGGGCCAGGAGTGCCTGACCACATTAGCACCCGGGCGGGGCGGGCCCCGACGCCGGGAGCGGTCCTCGCGCATGCCACGATGGAGCCATGCTGCGCACCGTCTCCGCCTCGCTGGATCTGCGTCTGAACGGCCCGACCGACCTGATCTTCCTGGTGGCGGCGACGCCCACGGGCGACTCGTTCGAGGACTCCTTCACCGTCCGGCTCGACGGGCAGGACGTGCCGGTGCGGGAGTTCCCGGCGCGGCACGGCGCCCGCGTGCACCGCGTCGCGGGGAACGAGGGCGACCTGCGGGTCGAGTACCGGGCGCGGGTCGCCGGGCACGGCGCTCCGGACGAGCCGAGCGAGCTCGAGCTCGTCGAGTACCTGCGGCCGAGCCGGTACGCCGAGGCGGACGTGCTCGGCGGGATAGCCCGGCGCGAATTCGGGCGGGCCCGGGGCTTCGAGGCGCTGACGGCCGTCGAGGAATGGGTGCACGGCCACCTGTCGTACGTCTACGGGTCGACGGTCGGCACCGGGGGAGCGGCGCAGGTCATCGAGAGCGGCCAGGGCGTGTGCCGGGACTTCGCGCACACGGTCGCCGGGCTGCTCCGCGCCCTCGACATCCCCGCCCGGGTGACGGCGGTCTACGCGCCGGGCCTCGAGCCGCGGGATTTCCACGCGGTCACGGAGGCCTGGGTGGGCGGCGCCTGGCACGTCGTGGACGCGACCCGGCTGGCTCCGCGCGGGTCGATGCTGCGCATCTCGTCCGGCCGGGACACGGCTGACACCGCGTTCCTCAGCAGCTACCTGACGGACCTGCGCCTGACCGGGATGAGCGTGGAGGCCGACTGCGACGCGGCGCTCGTCGACGACCACGTCTCGCCGGTGCGCCTGGGCTGACGCCGGGGCTCAGCCGGCGAGGACGCCGATCGCCGACCGCACGAGCGGCTCGGGGTCGCCCGGCTCGACGAAGGAGGCGCTGGACGCCTCGATCCAGTACTCGCCGACGAAGGCGTCCGCGACGCCCCGCCCCTCGGCCACCTGGTAGTAGCCCTCGATCTCCGGCGGCTTGCCGTAGGTGGGGACGGCCTTGCTGGTGGTGAAGAACTCGTTCTTGAGCGCCTCGATCACCGCGGGGTCGAGGTGGGCCACGGCCAGCTGCAGCTCGGCGCCCGAATCGTCGGACCATCCGCAGACCAGGCCGTCGTACTGGGCGATCTCCTCGGAGACGGCGGTGGTCCCGATGCCGTCGTCCGGGGAGAATCCGCCCCACAGGCCCGCGAGCGCCGAGGCCGGGACCAGCTGCTCGCAGGCGAGGGGGATCGGCGTGCCGCTGACGGCGCCGCTCGCGCTCGGCTCCGGGTCGGCCGCGGGGGAGCAGCCGGAGAGGGCCGCCGCGGCGAGGGCGACGAGGAGGAGGGCGGCGGGACGGCGCATGCGTCGCACCCTAGCAACGCCGCCCTGCCGAGCGGCCCCGCGGTGCAGGAGGGACGGGGGGCGCGGGCGCGGCGGCCGGTAGAATCGCTCCCCGTGACTCCCGAACAGCTCGCCGCCTCCCTGCACGCCCTCGTCCTCGACGCCGTGCAGCGACGGGGGAGCGATGCGGGCGTCGAGCTCTCGGACGTCGTGCTGGAGCGCCCGAAGAACCGCGACCACGGCGACTGGGCCTCGAACATCGCGATGAAGCTCGCGAAGCGGGTCGGCGCGAACCCGCGCGAACTCGCCGCCGAGCTGGCCGAGGGGCTGGGCGCGGTCGAGGGCGTCGCCACCGTCGAGGTCGCCGGTCCCGGCTTCCTCAACGTCCGGCTCGAGGCCGCGGCCGCGGGCGCACTTGCCGGCGCGATCGTCGAGGCGGGCGAGGCCTACGGCACCGGGTCCGCCTACGCCGGCGTCCGGATGAACCTCGAGTTCGTCTCCGCCAACCCCACCGGCCCCATCCACATCGGCGGGACGCGCTGGGCGGCGGTCGGCGACAGCCTGGCACGGATGCTCCTCTCGCAGGGCGCCGAGGTGACCCGCGAGTACTACTTCAACGACCACGGCGCGCAGATCGACCGCTTCACGCGGAGCCTCCTCGCCGCCCACCGCGGCGAGCCGACCCCGGAGGACGGCTACGGCGGCGCCTACATCGGCGACATCGCCGAGCGCGTCGCGGCCGCCTACCCGGGCGACCTCGCCGTCCTGCCCGAGGAGGAGCTCGCCGAGACGTTCCGCTCGATCGGCGTCGAGCTGATGTTCGGCGAGATCAAGCAGAGCCTGCACGAGTTCGGCGTCGACTTCGACGTGTACTTCCACGAGAACTCCCTGCACGAGTCGCGCGCCGTCGACCGCGCGATCGAGCGCCTCCGCGAGCTCGGGCACATCTTCGAGGCGGACGGCGCCACCTGGCTGCGGACCACGTCGTTCGGCGATGATCGCGACCGCGTCATCATCAAGAGCGACGGGGAGGCGGCCTACATCGCGGGCGACCTCGCCTACTACCTCGACAAGCGCGAGCGCGGCTTCGATCGGGCGATCATCATGCTCGGCGCCGACCACCACGGCTACATCGGCCGGATGATGGCGATGTGCGCGGCGTTCGGCGACACCCCGGGCGTGAACCTCGAGATCCTGATCGGCCAGCTGGTCAACCTGCTCCGCGACGGGGAGGCGGTCCGGATGTCCAAGCGGGCGGGGACCGTCGTCACGATGGAGGACCTCACGGAGGCCGTCGGCGTGGACGCCGCGCGCTACTCGCTGGTGCGCTCCTCGGCCGACTCGACCCTCGACATCGACCTCGACCTGCTGACCAAGCGGAGCAACGACAACCCCGTCTACTACGTGCAGTACGCCCACGCGCGCACCCGCCAGGTCGCGGCGAAGGCCGCGGCGTCGGGCGTCCCCGTCGAGCCGTTCGCGCCCGAGACGCTGGTGCATCCGACCGAGTCGGCGCTGCTCGGCGGCCTGCAGGAGTTCCCGCGCATCGTGGCGCACGCCGCGGAGCTGCGCGAGCCGCACCGCGTCGCGCGGTACCTCGAGGAGGTCGCCGGCCTCTACCACCGCTGGTACGACAACTGCCGGGTCGTGCCGCAGGGCGAGGACCCGGTCGAGGCCGTGCACTCGACCCGGCTGCGCCTGAACGAGGCGACCGGGCAGGTGCTCCGCAACGGGCTCTCCCTGCTGGGCGTCACGGCCCCGGACCGGATGTGAGCGCGTCGGGGGCGGCGCCGCGGCGCCGGCGCGGGGGACGCGCGGCCGTGGTGGTCGTCGTCGTGCTGGTGCTGCTCGTGGTCGCGGCGGTGGTGGGCGACTCGCTCGCCCGCCGCGCCGTCGCGGACCGCGCCGCCGCGAGCCTCCGCGAGGCGCTCGCACTGCCCGCGGACCGGGCGGTGGACGTCGACGTCGCCGGCTGGGCCGTTCTCCCGCAGCTCGTCTCGGGGCGGCTGGACCGGCTCGACCTGCGCAGCTCGGACGTGACGTTCGGCGAGCTCGACGGCGACGTCGCCGCGACCCTGATCGGGGTGCCGGTGAGCGGCGTCGGAGCGGTCGAGTCCGGCAGCACGACGGTCGCGATCGACGCGGCCTCGGTCTCGCGGCTCGTCACCGAGCGCAGCACCGTACCTGTCGACGAGGTGACGCTGGACGCTCCGCTCGTGCGCGTGACCGCTTCCGTCGAGGTGCTGGGCCTCCGGCTCGGCGCGGGCGTGGGGATGGAGCTCGCCGCCCTGGACGGCGCCATCCGGCTGACCCCGGCCGAGGTCTCCGCCGCCGGTGCGACCTTCTCGGCGACCGACTTCCGCGACCGCTTCGGCGCCGTCTCCGGCGACCTGCTCGCTCCGTCGTCCGTGTGCATCGCGGACTCGGTGCCGCGCGGACTGACGCTGACCGGGGTCGAGGTCGCCGACGAGTCGCTGAACGCGAGCTTCGCGCTCTCTCCGACGTTCCTCAGCGACCCCGCGGAGCAGGAACCGGGCACCTGCGCCTGAGCCCGCGCGGCGCCGCCGCCCCGGACCGGTAGGATCGGAGCCCTGTGCCGGCGTCTTCCGCGGGCCGAACACTGACATCGCTGGCTTCAGGGGTCAATCCGGACCCGCTCGCCCCGCAGTGACGCTCCCACTCTCTCCTGTGAGGTCTCACCCGTGGACACCGTCGACGCCCGCGCCCGCGCCCCCCGGCATCCGCTCGCGCCTGAGTGGCTGCACACGCCCGCCGACCCGAACGCCCTGGCCGACGGCGTGTGGCCGGACAGCGCCGAGCGCGGCGAGGACGGCGGGATCCGGATCGCCGGAGTGCCCGTCGCCGAGCTGGTGCGCGAGCACGGCACTCCTCTCTACGTGGTGGACGAGGCCGACGCCCGCCGCAGGGCCGTCGAGATGCGCGAGGTCTTCGCCCGCGAGCTCGGCCGGATCGGCACCGGCGTCACGGTCTACTACGCGGGCAAGGCGTTCCTCTCGACCGAGGTCGCCCGCTGGATGCGCGACGAGGGCCTGAACCTCGACCTCTCCAGCGGCGGCGAGATGGCAGTGGCCCTCGCCGCCGGGATCGAGCCCGAGCGCTTCGGCCTCCACGGCAACAACAAGTCGCTCCGCGAGATCGACAGGGCCGTCGAGGTGGGCGCGGGCACGATCGTGCTCGACAGCCTCGTCGAGATCGAGCGCGTCGCAGCCGCGGCCGAGCGGCACGGCCGCGTGCAGGCGGTGCGCCTCCGGGTCAACAGCGGAGTGCACGCGCACACCCACGAGTTCCTCGCCACGGCGCACGAGGACCAGAAGTTCGGCCTCGCACTCGCCGACTGCCCGGCCGCGGTCGCCTGCATCCGCTCCTTCTCCTCCCTGCGGTTCCTCGGGCTGCACTGCCACATCGGATCCCAGATCTTCGGCTCCGCCGGGTTCGCGGAGTCGGCGTCGCGCCTGCTCGACGTCCACGCGGCACTGCTCGCGGACGGCCCCGTGCCGGAGCTCAACCTCGGCGGCGGCTTCGGCATCGCGTACACCAGTGCCGACGACCCGACCCCGATCGCCGAGATCGCGGCCGCCGTCGCCGACGCGGTCGCCGAGCAGTGCTCCGCCCGCGGCGTCCCGGTGCCGCACATCGCGATCGAGCCCGGCCGCTCGCTGATCGGGCCCGCCGGCGTCACCCTCTACGAGGTGGGCACCGTGAAGGACGTGACGGTCGGCTCCGAGGGCTCGACCGCGGTCCGCCGCTACGTCAGCGTCGACGGCGGCATGAGCGACAACGCCCGTCCGGCGCTCTACGGCGCCGACTACACGGCGCGGATCGCCGACCGCTCCTCCTCGGCCGAGCCCGCCCTCGTGCGGGTGGCCGGGAAGCACTGCGAGTCGGGCGACATCGTCGTCCACGACGACTTCCTGCCCGCGGACGTGCGGCCGGGCGACCTGCTCGCCGTCGCCGCGACCGGCGCCTACTGCTGGTCGCTCGCCAGCAACTACAACTACCTCGGGCGCCCCCCGGTGGTCGCCGTCCGCGACGGGCGCTCGCGCGTCCTCGTGCGCGGCGAGACCGAGGAGGACCTCCTCCGCCGCGACGCCGGCATCGAACGAAAGGCCACCTCCCGATGATCGAGTACCGCAGCCTCCGCGTCGCCCTGCTGGGCGCCGGGTCCGTCGGTGCCCAGGTGGCGCGCCTCCTGCTCGACCACGGCGACGAGCTCGCCCAGCGCGTGGGGGCGCCGCTGGAGCTCGTGGGCGTGGCCGTCAGGGACGTGGACGCGCCCCGCACCGCCGACATCCCGAAGCACCTGCTCACCACCGACGCCGAGTCGCTGATCCTGGGCGCCGACATCGTGGTCGAGCTGATCGGCGGGCTCGAGCCCGCCCGCAGCCACATCCTCACGGCGATCTCGTCGGGCGCGGACGTGATCACAGCCAACAAGGCGCTGCTCGCCGCCCACGGCAACGAGCTCTTCGAGGCCGCCGACCAGGTGGGCGCCCAGCTCAACTACGAGGCGGCCGTCGCCGGCGCGATCCCGATCATCCGGCCGCTGCGCGACAGCCTCGCGGGCGACCGGGTCCACCGCATCCTCGGCATCGTGAACGGCACGACCAACTACATCCTCGACCGGATGGACACCGAGCACGCGAGCCTCGAGGACGCGCTCGCCCGCGCGACCGAGCTCGGCTACGCCGAGTCCGACCCGACCGCCGACATCGAGGGCTACGACGCGGCGCAGAAGGCGGCGATCCTCGCCCGCCTCGCGTTCCACACCGACGTCCCGGTCACCCTGGTGCACCGCGAGGGCATCACCGGCATCACGAAGGCGCAGGTCGACCAGGCCCGCGACTCCGGCTACGTGATCAAGCTGCTCGCGATCTGCGAGCGGTTGACCGACGCCAAGACCGGCGTGGAGGGCGTGTCCGCGCGGGTCTACCCCGCGCTCGTGCACCGCTCCCACCCGCTCGCGGCCGTGCACGGGGCCAACAACGCGGTCTTCGTCGAGGCGGAGGCGGCCGGCGACCTGATGTTCTACGGCGCCGGCGCCGGCGGGATCGAGACGGCCTCCGCCGTCCTCGGCGACGTCGTGTCGGCCGCCCGTCGCCACGTCGTCGGCGGCCCCGGCCTGGTGACCAGCGCGAGCTCCGGGCTCGCGGTCCTCCCGATCGGCCACGTCACCACCCGGTACCAGGTCACCCTCGAGGTGCTCGACCGCCCCGGCGTGCTCGCGCAGATCGCGGGCGTCTTCGCCGACCACGGCGTCTCGGTCGAGACCCTGGTGCAGACCCCGCCCGGCGCCGACCCGCTGGAGGAGCAGGGCGGTGCGGAGCGGCGCGAGCCGACCGCTACCCTGGTCATCGGCACGCACGCCGCGGCGGAATCCGATCTGGCGGCCACCGTCACCGCCCTCCATTCCCATGGTTTCGTCGGCGCCGTGACGTCCGTTCTACGAGTTGAAGGAGCCTGAGATGGCCAAGCAGTGGCGCGGAGTCCTGCACGAGTACGCGGACCGCCTCGATGTCACCGAGGCGACCCCGGTCATCACTCTCGGCGAGGGCGGCACGCCGCTCATCCCCGCGGCGGCCCTCTCGGCGCGCACGGGCGCGAAGGTGTGGGTCAAGTACGAGGGCATGAACCCGACCGGCTCCTTCAAGGACCGCGGCATGACCATGGCGATCTCGAAGGCCGTCGAGCACGGCGCGAAGGCCGTCATCTGCGCTTCGACCGGCAACACCTCCGCGTCGGCCGCCGCCTACGCGACGCACGCCGGCATCACCGCGGCCGTCCTGGTGCCGGAGGGCAAGATCGCCCTGGGCAAGCTCAGCCAGGCGATCGCGCACAACGCGCAGCTGCTGCAGGTGCAGGGCAACTTCGACGACTGCCTCGACATCGCCCGCGACCTCGCGAAGAACTACCCGGTCCACCTGGTCAACTCGGTGAACCCGGACCGCATCGCCGGCCAGAAGACCGCGGCCTTCGAGGTCGTCGAGGTGCTGGGCGACGCGCCGGACTTCCACATCGTCCCGGTCGGCAACGCGGGCAACTACACCGCCTACTTCCGCGGCTACTCGGAGGAGCTGGAGCGCGGCGAGTCGACCCGCCTCCCGCGCATGTTCGGCTTCCAGGCCGAGGGCTCCGCTCCGATCGTGCACGGCGCCCCGGTCCGCCACCCCGAGACGATCGCCAGCGCGATCCGGATCGGCAACCCGGCCTCGTGGGAGCTCGCCCTGAACGCGCGCACCGTCAGCGACGGCTACTTCGGCGCGATCAGCGACGAGAAGATCCTCGAGGCGTACCGCATCCTCGCGGGCGAGGTCGGCGTCTTCGTCGAGCCGGCGTCGGCGATCAGCGTCGCGGGGCTCCTCGAGCGCGCCGAGGCCGGAGCGATCCCGAAGGACGCGACCGTCGTCCTGACGGTCACCGGCCACGGGCTCAAGGACCCGCAGTGGGCGCTCCGCACGGCCGACGGCGCGGACATCACGCCGACCGTCGTCCCGGTCGACACCGCCGCGATCGCGGACGTGCTGGGGCTGGCCGGCGCATGACCTCGGCGGTTCCCGTCGGCCGCACCGTCCACGTCAAGGTCCCCGCCACCTCGGCGAACCTGGGCCCCGGCTTCGACACGCTCGGCCTGGCGCTCTCGTTCTACGACGAGCTCGACGTGACGGCCGTCGCGGCCACGGGTGCGCGGGTCACCGTGCACGGAGTCGGCGAGGGCGAGGTGGCGACCGACGAGACGAACCTCGTCGTGCAGGCCATCGCGTACACGTTCGCCGACCAGCGGCAGGAGATGCCCGGCATCGAGGTGATCGCGCGCAACATCATCCCGCACGGCCGCGGGATGGGCTCGTCCGGCGCCGCGATCGTCTCCGGCATCATGGCCGCGAAGGGCCTGCTCGAGGGCGTCGTCGAGCTCGACTCGGACGACCTCCTCCGCATCGCCACCGAGATGGAGGGGCACCCCGACAACGTGGCGCCCGCACTGTTCGGCGGCCTCACCATCGCCTGGGTCGAGCCGCACGCCTCCGGCGCCGACGACTCGCCGCTGCGCCCGCGCTCCAAGAAGCTCATGGTCCACCGCGGCGTGTCCCCGGTCGTCTTCGTGCCCGAGCACACCATGTCGACGCGGCTGGCACGCTCGCTGCAGCCGCAGAGCGTGCCGCACGAGGACGCGGTGTTCAACGTCTCGCGCTCCTCGCTCCTGATCGCCGCTCTCATCCAGAGCCCGGAGCTGCTGTTCGCGGCGACCGAGGACAAGCTGCACCAGAACTACCGCGCGGCCGCCATGCCCGAGACCTCAGCGCTGATCGCGCTGCTGCGCTCGCACGGCTACGCGGCCGTCGTCTCGGGTGCCGGACCGAGCGTCCTGGTGCTCTGCAGCGACCCCGCGCAGCGCCTCGCCGCCGCGGATCTGGTGGAGCGGGAGGTCCCCACGCCGTGGCGCGCGCACATGCTGGCCGTCGACTTCAAGGGTGCTACAGTGGGGACCGCATCCCGAGGAACCGCGTAACGAGCGGAATCTGTCCGACGGATCGTCCCGACAACCACGGCCATCACATCGTGTGAAGGGCGCCCCTGCTCCTCTTGCAGACCGGCGCCTGGTCTCCGGGCCCTCTCCTCGCTCTCTGCGGCAGTCGGTCCCGGCGGCCGAGAGCATCGCGTGGATCAGAACACGCGATGGCACCGCACGGTCGATGAGCTCTCCCGGTGAGCACTCGTTCCCGGGGGGAAGGAACCCTCTCCAGTGACAGACGTCAACACCCACGGCTCGGCCGTGGACCTCACCGCCGACCTCTCCGGTCTGCGCGTCGCCGAGCTCCAGGCTCTCGCGACGCGGCTCGGCCTCGGCGGCGCCTCCAAGCTCCGCAAGGGCGAGCTGGTCCAGGCCATCTCGGACCTGCGCGCCGCCTCCGCCGAGGACACGCCCGACGCGGTCGCTCCGGACGACGCAGCGGTCGCCCCGGACGTCGACGCCACCGGCGTCGAGGCCGAGCCGGCCGATGTGGCCGAGCAGTCCGCTCCGCAGCCCGAGGCGCCGGCGGAGCTGCCGACGCCCGTCGAGAGCACCGAGGCCGACACGGCCGACGTCCTCGAGCAGGCCGCGCCCACCGTCGACGAGCCCTCCGCGACGGCCGCCGAGTCGGCTCCCGTCGAGCTCGAGCTCCCCGCGGCGGCCGAGCCGGTCGCCGAGCCCGCCGAGCGCGCGCCCCGCCGACGCAGCTCGCGCCGCGCCTCCAGCGGCACCGTCGCCGCCGGCGAGCACCTCAACATCCCCGGCGGGACCGGCGTCGAATCGCTGATCCCCGACCTCCCCGTCATCGAGCAGGACCGCGACGCCGACCAGGCCGCGAAGCCCGTCATCGACATCGAGCTGCCCAACGGGCCGGAGTCGGACGACTCCTCCCGCGAGGGCGGCCAGCGCGAGCGCCGCGGACGCCGCCGCAGCCGCGGGGGCGCCTCCGAGCAGAGCGAGCAGGCCGAGCAGGCGCCCGCCGAGAACGACGCCGACTCCTCCGACTCCGGCGACCAGCAGGAGCAGCAGGGCGGCGACCAGCAGCAGAACGGCGACCAGCAGGGCACCGGCCGCGGCCGCAACCGCCGCAACCGGAACCGCAACCGCGGGGACGACCGCCAGAACGACGCTCAGCAGAGCCCCGCCGCGCAGTCCCAGCCGCAGAACGGCCAGGGCGCGCGCGGCGCCGCGCAGTCCGAGGGCCAGCAGGCTCCTCAGCAGAACGGCTCCGGACAGCCCCAGAACGGCCAGCAGGCCGAGGGCGAGGACGGCCGCCGCAGCCGCTACCGCGACCGCAAGCGCCGCGGCGGAGCGATCGGCGACGACTTCGAGCCCGAGATCGGCGAGGACGACGTCCTCATCCCGGTCGCCGGCATCCTCGACGTCCTCGACAACTACGCCTTCGTGCGCACCACCGGGTACCTGCCCGGCGTCAGCGACGTCTACGTCTCCCTCGGCCAGGTCAAGAAGTACAACCTGCGCAAGGGCGACGCGGTCGTCGGCGCCATCCGCCAGCCCCGCGAGGGCGAGGGCGGCGGCCGCCAGAAGTACAACGCGATCGTCCGCGTCGACTCGATCAACGGCCAGACCGTCGAGGAGGCCGCTGCGCGCGTCGAGTTCCAGAAGCTCACGCCGCTCTACCCGACCGAGCGCCTGCGCCTCGAGACCGAGCCCGGCAAGCTGACCCAGCGGATCATCGACCTGGTCGCCCCGATCGGCAAGGGACAGCGCGGCCTGATCGTCGCGCCGCCCAAGGCAGGCAAGACCATCGTCCTGCAGCAGATCGCCAACGCGATCGTGCAGAACAACCCGGAGGTCCACCTGATGGTCGTCCTGGTCGACGAGCGTCCGGAGGAGGTCACCGACATGCAGCGCACCGTGCGCGGCGAGGTCGTCGCCTCCACCTTCGACCGCCCGGCCGAGGACCACACGACCGTCGCCGAGCTCGCGATCGAGCGCGCGAAGCGCCTGGTCGAGCTGGGCCACGACGTGGTCGTGCTGCTCGACTCCATCACCCGTCTCGGCCGCGCCTACAACGTGACCGCTCCTCCCTCGGGCCGCGTGCTCTCGGGCGGCGTGGATGCCTCGGCGCTGTACCCGCCGAAGAAGTTCTTCGGAGCGGCGCGCAACATCGAGAACGGCGGCTCGCTCACCATCCTCGCGACGGCGCTCATCGAGACCGGCTCGAAGATGGACGAGGTGATCTTCGAGGAGTTCAAGGGCACCGGCAACATGGAGCTCCGCCTCTCCCGTCACCTCGCCGACAAGCGGATCTTCCCCGCCGTCGACGTGAACGCCTCCGGCACGCGCCGCGAGGAGATGCTGCTCAGCGCCGACGAGGTCAAGATCACCTGGAAGCTGCGCCGCGCCCTCGCCGGGCTCGACCAGCAGCAGGCGCTCGAGATCATCCTGTCGCGCCTGAAGGAGACCTCGTCCAACGTCGAGTTCCTCATGCAGGTCTCGAAGTCGGCCGTCGGCCCGGCCACCGCCGGCCACGGCAACGGCCACCACTAGCGCCCCGACGTCCGCGGTCGCCCCTGTCACCGGGGGCGGCCGCGGACGTTTTCGCGTCCCCGGGCGATGAGCCCGACCCCGACCACCTCCGGAAGCCAGGACCCCATGTTCGAATCCGTCAGCGTCCTCCTCGCCGAGCACGAGGACCTGCAGACGCAGCTCTCCGACCCGGCACTCCACGCCGATGCCGCCCGCGCCAAGAAGGTCAACCGGCGCTACGCGGAGCTGAGCCAGATCAAGGCGGCCCACTCCGCCTGGATCCAGGCCGGCGAGGACCTCGAGGCCGCGCGCGAGCTCGCCCGCGAGGACGAGGCCTTCGCGGAGGAGGTCCCCGAGCTGGAGGAGTCGCTGCGGGTGGCGCAGGAGAAGCTGCGGCGCCTGCTCATCCCGCGCGACCCCGACGACGGCCGCGACGTCATCATGGAGATCAAGGGCGGCGAGGGCGGAGCCGAGAGCGCGCTGTTCGCGGCCGACCTCCTCCGGATGTACCTGCACTACGCCGAGGCGAAGGGCTGGAAGACGGAGATCCTCGACCGCGACGAGTCCGACCTCGGCGGCTACAAGAACGTGCAGGTCGCGATCAAGAGCAACGCCACCGATCCCTCGCAGGGCGTGTGGGCGCACCTCAAGTACGAGGGCGGCGTGCACCGGGTGCAGCGCGTCCCCGTGACCGAGTCGCAGGGGCGGATCCACACCTCGACCACGGGCGTGCTCGTGTTCCCCGAGGTGGACGCGCCCGAGGAGGTCGCGATCAACCAGAACGACCTGAAGATCGACGTCTACCGCTCCTCCGGTCCCGGCGGGCAGTCCGTCAACACGACCGACTCCGCCGTGCGGATCACCCACCTCCCGACCGGCATCGTCGTGTCGATGCAGAACGAGAAGAGCCAGCTGCAGAACCGTGAAGCGGGCATGCGCGTGCTGCGCGCCCGCATCCTGGCCCGCCAGCAGGAGGAGATCGCCGCGGCGGCCTCGGACGCGCGCAAGACGCAGATCCGCACGATGGACCGCTCCGAGCGCATCCGGACCTACAACTTCCCCGAGAACCGCATCGCCGACCACCGCACCGGCTACAAGGCGTACAACCTCGACGGCGTGATGAACGGCGCGCTCGACCCGGTGGTGGAGAGCGCCATCCAGGCCGACGAGGAGGCCCGCCTGGCCGACATCGGCTCCGAGGAGGCGTGACCCTCGTGACCACCGGCGTCGACGCGCGCACCCTCCTCGCGGATGCGGTCGCCCGCCTCGCCGCCGCCCGCGTCCCCACGCCGGACGTCGATGCGGAGCTGCTTCTCGGGCACCTGCTCGGGCTCGGCCGCGGCCGGCTGCAGGCGCGCCTCATCACGGGGTTGAGCGTCGACGAGGAGCACGCCGCGGCGTTCGCGAGCGCTATCGAGCGCCGGTCGGCTCGCGAGCCCCTGCAGCACATCACCGGGATCGCACCGTTCCGCTCGCTCGAGCTCGCGGTCGGACCCGGCGTGTTCGTCCCGCGACCCGAGACCGAGGGCGTCGCGCAGATCGCGATCGACGCGCTCCGAGCGGTCGTCGATCCGGAGCCGATCGCCGTCGACCTCGGCACGGGCAGCGGAGCCCTGGCGCTCGCGCTCGCGCACGAGGTGCCGCACGCGCGCGTGATCGGCGTGGAGAACGCTCCCGAGGCGTTCATCTGGGCCCGCGGCAACCGCGAGCGGCTCGGGCTCGAGAACGCCCGCATCGTCTTCGACGACCTCGCCCGGGCACTTCCCGAGTTGGACGGCACCGTCTCCGTCGTCGTCTCCAACCCGCCCTACATCCCGGCCGCCGCCGTCCCGCGCGACCCGGAGGTGCGCCTGTTCGACCCGCCCTCGGCGCTCTACGGCGGCGAGGACGGCCTGGACGTCGTCCGCTCGCTCTCGGCGACCGCCCTCCGCCTGCTCCGCTCCGGGGGAGTGCTGGTGATGGAGCACGGCGAGCTGCAGGGCGCCGATATCCGCGCCCTGCTCACTGCCGACGGCTGGCGCGGAGCGACCACGCAGCGCGACCTCACCGGCCGCGACCGCGCGACGGTGGCGGTGCGCTGAGGCGTCGCGGAGCTCTGCTAGCCTCAGCGGCGATCCGGTGGCCGCACCGGGCAGGCAGGCTCGGGAGGCTCGCATCGCCGCCGCACGCGATCGGCCGCGCCATCGGCTCCGCCGCCCGCTGCTGATCGTCCTGGCGGTCGTGGTGGTCGCAGCCCTCGTCGTGGTCGCCGTGCGGCTCCTCGAGCGGAGCGACGGAACTGCTCCCGTGGCCTGCGCGCCGTCGTCCGCCTTCGCGTCGCCCGCGCCTGCCATCGGCTCGGTCGACGACTACCTGGGCGGCCGGTCCTACCTCCGCGGCGTGAACGTGTTCGATCTGCAGTCGCGCGTCGACGTCGGAGTCGACTGCACCGCCGGGAATCCGGCCGAGAGCTACGAGTTCCTGGCGGACCGCGGGCTCACCCTGGTCCGGCTCGCGGTGCCCTGGTCGCTCCTGCAGCCGCAGGCCGACGGGGAGAGCACCGACGACGCTCTGGCGAAGGGGCTCGATCCGGCGGCGGTCGCGCTGCTCCGGACCGAGATCGCCGCCATCGGCGCCGCCGGCATGCGGGTCGTGCTCGACCTGCACAACAACGGCACTTATCCGGCGAGCCAGGGCGATCTGCCCGAGGGGACCGTCTGGTTCGGATCCGGGCTCTCGGTATCCCAGGCGCAGAGGGTCTGGACCCTGCTCGCGGCGGAGTTCCAGAACGACGGACGCATCGCCGCCTACGACCTCTTCAACGAGGTGAAGCGGTCGCTGGTCCCCGTCGAGACCTACAAGGCCTACACGCAGGCCGTGGTGTCGGCCGTCCGGGGAACCGGCGATCGGCACACGATCTGGGTCGAGGGGATGCGGGAGGCGACGACGGGCACGGTCGCCGCGATCGCACCCGACGGGCCGTGGATCCAGGACCCGCTGGACCGGACCGTGTACTCGCAGCACTTCTACCCCGGCGGCACGGGCACGACCCTGCGCTCGGACAAGCAGGGCGGCACCGACGAGCATGTCTTCGTGGCGGCGGTGACGACCTTCGGGCAGTGGTGCCGGCGGTACGGGGTGCACTGCTCGGTCGGGGAGGTCGGCTGGCCCAGCGATCAGAGCCTCTCTCTCACCGCGGGCGGCGCGGGCTCCTGGACGGACGTCGGCGAAGCCTTCTACACAGCACCGACTGGCTGTTCCCGCTGATCGAGAACGACGAGCCTCTGGTGGTGGTCGCCGTGGGCGGCACGCCGGAGTCCTCGGCCAAAGCGGCGGAGGCGGTCGCCGCCCGCACGTCCCGGATGACCTGGCTCGCGTACGACGGATTCGACCAGCAGTGGCACGGCATCGGCGAGGAGCGGCCGCTCGCCGAGTCGCTCGCCCGTGCCGATCTCGTCCTGGTCGGGATGGGCATGCCCCGCCAGGAGCGCTGGATCCTGGAGAACCGGGACCTCGCCCCGCGGGCGGCGTTCGCGAACGTGGGGGGGCTGCCTCGACTACATCGCCGGCACGCAGGCGCTCGCCCCGCGGTGGATGGGCGCCCTGGGCGTGGAGTGGCTGTTCCGCCTGGCGCGCGACCCGCGCCGGCTCGCGGCCCGCTACCTCCTCGAGCCACTGCAGCTGCTCCGCATCGTCCTGTCCGGTCGGTCCAGCGCGAAGCGGACGCCCGGCCCGTGCGACTCTCCGCGGCCCTCCGGCCGGGTGTCGACCGGAGTCGGTCCGCACTGATCCCCGCCGGCGGGCCGCCTCAGGCCTGAGCGGAGTACTTCTCCTCGGTGGCGGCCTTCGCGGGGCGCCACCAGTCCTCGTTGGCGCGGTACCAGTCGATGGTGGCGGCGAGTCCGGCGTCGAAGTCGGTATAGCGGGGGCGCCAGTCGAGTTCGGTGCGCAGGCGGGTGGAGTCGATGGCGTAGCGGAGGTCGTGTCCGGCGCGGTCGGTGACGTGGTCGAAGGCGTCCTCGGGTTGTCCGAAGGCGGTGAGGATGCGGGTGACGACGTCGAGGTTGCTCTTCTCGCCGTCGGCGCCGATGAGGTAGGTCTCGCCGATCTCGCCGCGGTCGATGATGGCCCAGACGCCGGTGTTGTGGTCGTCGACGTGGATCCAGTCTCGGACGTTGGCGCCGGTGCCGTAGAGCTTGGGGCGGATGCCGTCGATGGCGTTGGTGATCTGGCGGGGGATGAACTTCTCGACGTGCTGGTAGGGGCCGTAGTTGTTGGAGCAGTTGGAGATCGTGGCGCGCACGCCGAAGGAGCGCACCCAGGCGCGCACGAGGAGGTCGCTGGCGGCCTTGGTCGAGGAGTACGGGCTGGAGGGGTTGTACGGGGTGTGCTCGGTGAAGCGCGCGGGGTCCTCGAGCTCGAGGTCGCCGTACACCTCGTCCGTCGAGATGTGGTGGTACCGCACGTCGTGCGCGCGCACCGCCTGCAGGAGCGCGAAGGTGCCGATGACGTTCGTCGCGAGGAAGGGCGTCGGGTCGTGCAGGGAGTTGTCGTTGTGCGACTCCGCGGCGAAATGGACCACCAGATCCGCGTCGGCGACCAGCCGGTCCACCAGCTCGGCGTCGGCGACGTCGCCCTCGACCAGCCGCACTCGGTCGGCGACGGGGGCGAGGGAGTCGCGGCTGCCCGCGTAGGTGAGCTTGTCGAGCACGGTGATCCGCGCGTCGGGACGCTCGCGCAGGGTCAGGTGGACGAAGTTGCTGCCGATGAAGCCGGCACCGCCGGTGACGAGGATCCGCACGGGTTCTCCTGGAGGTCGGGAAGGTCGGGGGAGGCCGGGCTCAGCGGCCCGCGTTCACGCCTTCGAGGCTGAGCAGGCGGTGGAGGTAGGCGCCGTATCCGCTCTTGACCAGCGGTGCGGCGAGCTCGGCGAGGCGGGCGTCGTCGATCCAGGAGTTGCGCCAGGCGATCTCCTCGATGCAGCCGATCTTGAACCCCTGCCTCTGCTCGATCACGCGCACGAACTCCGTCGCCTCGATCATGGAATCGAAGGTCCCGGTGTCGAGCCAGGCCGTTCCCCGGTCGAGCACCTGGACGTTCAGCCGCCCCGCCTCGAGGTAGCGCTCGTTGATCGTCGAGATCTCGAGCTCGCCGCGGGCCGAGGGCGTGATCGTCTTCGCGATCGCCACGACGTCGTTGTCGTAGAAGTAGAGGCCGGGCACGGCGTAGTTGCTGCGCGGCTGCTCGGGCTTCTCCTCGATGGAGACGGCTCGGAAGTGCTCGTCGAACTCGACGACGCCGTAGGCGCGCGGGTCGGCGACCTGGTAGGCGAAGATGACGGCGCCCTCGATCGTGGTGTTCGCCGCGAGGGCGGTGCCCAGGGCGGTGCCGTGGAAGATGTTGTCGCCCAGGACCAGGGCGACGGACTCGTCGCCGATGAACTCCTCGCCGATCAGGAACGCCTGCGCGAGCCCGTCGGGGGAGGGCTGCACGGCGTACTCGATCCGCATGCCCAGGCTCGACCCGTCGCCCAGCAGTGCGCGGAACTGGTCGTTGTACTCGGGGGTCGTGATCACGAGGACCTCGTCGATCCCGGCCATCATCAGCGTCGACAGCGGGTAGTAGATCATCGGCTTGTCGTAGATCGGCATCAGCTGCTTCGAGATGCCCTTGGTGATCGGCCACAACCGCGACCCCGAACCACCCGCGAGGACGATGCCCCTCATCGGAGCAGCCCCGGGTGAGGAGCTGCGGCGGGGGTCCGCTGCACCGCCGAGGGGAGCGTGAAGATCTGCGGGGAGAGGGTCACGGAGCCGACTCTATCGGCGGCGCCGCGGTGCCTCCGCATGCCGGTGCGGCGGGCGCGGAACCCGTGGCGGGGACTGACGGTCGAGCGACCGCTACCGACGCGATCCGACTCCGTGAGCGGCGCGCACGCCGCCCCCGCCTCCGTATCGCGCCTCCCACTCGGAGGCCGCCGGGCACGGGGATAACTTCTCCGACGTCCGCGGCTCCGCCTGCCGCGACGGAGAGAGGTACCGCCCTGTGCACGAGGTCATCGACCAGCGGGATTCCGCGCTCCTCCCGTCTCCCGGTCCCTGCCGCCGATCCCCCCTGACGGGGGGAGTCCGCCCGTGCTGACCATCGGGATCGTCGCCCTCGACGCCTGGCACGCGGCTCCGCTCGAGCGCGCCTGGCGCCGTCAGGGGCACCGCGTGGTCGTGGTGACCGGTGACCCGGAGGGGTTCAGCGGGGCGGAGCTCCGCCCCAGCGTGCTCGCCCGCTTCCTCGAGCCCGCCCGCCGGAGGGGCGCCGGGTCCGTCGGGCTCGCCGTCGTCACGCGCCGGGCCCGCCGACTGCTCGCTCCGGAGCGGCCCGACCTCGTGGTGGCTCTCCCGGGGACGGCCGTGGAGCTCGCCGGGCTCGCTCCGATGACCGTCCTCCTGGCCGACGACCTCCCGGCACTCCCGCGCCTCCGGTTCGAAGAGGAGCGCCGCGGTGCTGTCGTCGTCACCCCGACGGAGCGGCTCGCGTCAGCCCTCGCGGGAACGGTCGTGCCCCTGGGCCTGCCGGACGCGTCGTTCCCGACGCCGTCCGCCCCCGACGGGCCCCTCCGCTTCGCCGCCGTGGGAGCCTCCTGTCTCGACCGGGGCGCCGAGCGGCTCGATCTCCTCGCCCGCCTGGACGGCACCGAGTACGTCACCGTGATCGACGACGGCGGCGGCATCGCCGACGACCTCGCGTCGGGGCTGCGCTCCGTCGGCGAGCAGGACCGCGACGGCGTCGTCGAGGTGCTCCGCCACTCCCACGTGTACGCCCACCTGACGCCGTCGACGACCGGCGCGGCCGCCGGACTCGACGCGCTGGCGAGCGGGCTGCCGGTCCTCGCGATCGAGTCGAGCGTCCTGGCCGATCTCTGCGCGGCGGGGGCGGGCGTGGTCCTCTCCGACGACGCGACGCGCGAGGACTACGAGGACGCCCTCCATCGGCTCCGGCGCGAGTGGACGGCTCTCTCCCGGGGGGCCGCCGAGCTCGCGCGGGAGCGCCCGTGGTCCGTCGCGGCCGAGGAGATCCTCGCCCTCGCGGAGGGACGCGTCCGTGTCGCCTGAACCGGTTCCTGCTGTCGGCGCCTCCGCCGACGCGATGCTGCCGAACGCCGTCGCCCTGCGCCTGGCCGCCGTGCTGGTGCAGTACACCCTGCGGACGCACGGCGTCCGCAGCCTCGTGGTGAAGGGCGAGGGTCTGCACCGCCAGGGGATCCGCGCGCCGATGACGTCGGCCGACGTCGACCTCTGGGTCGACCCCGAGCGCTTCGACGAGGCTCTCGGGCTGCTCGCCTCGATGGGCTGGCGCCGCCGCGCCGAGGCTCTCAGCTGGACGCTCTTCGTCGACCACTCGATCACGCTCGTCCACCCCTCGTGGCCGTGCGACGTCGACGTCCACCGCTCCTTCCCGGGTGCCTTCGAGGAGGAGCGGATCGTCTTCGACCGCCTCTGGGCGGCCGCCGAGGATCTGCCGCTGAGCGACGAGACCCTGCGGATCCCCGGGCGCGCGCACCACCTCGTGCTGCACGCCCTGCACCAGCTGCGCAGCGCGCGCTCCGCCTCGGCGACCACGGCGCTGGCGGTTCTGAAGGCGCACGCCGCCGGCTTTCCGAGCGAGGAGCGTGAGGCGATCCGCGACGCGGCCGTCGAGCTCGGCGCGCAGACGCCGATGACGGAGCTCCTCACCTCCTGGGGAGTCCCCGCCGCGCCCGAGGAGCGCTACCGGCAGGCCCAGATTCTCTGGGACGTGCGCCGCAGCTCCGACCGGCACACCTTCAACTGGCTGCATGCCGTGGCGTCCGCTCCCTGGCGCCTGAAGGGAGGCCTGCTGCTGAGAGCCGCCTTCCCCACCCGCGCGGATCTCGAGGCGAGCCATCCCGAGGCGACGACGGTCCGACGTCGGCTCCGGCTCCGGGGGGAGCGGACCCTGCGGGCGCTCCGAGGCCTCCCCTCCGCCCTCACCGGTTTCGCCCGGGTGGCGCTGAGCGGCCGCAGCGAGGAGCAGGGCTCGGCGTCCTCGTTCGAGGCGATCGCGGCGACCACGGCGCCGGTGAGCGACCTCCCGGCCTCGTCCGATCCCGCGGCGAGCGCCGTGCATCCGGTGGAGGCCTCCGCCGAGGCGCAGGGTGGCAGCGCGCCGCCGGCCCAGCGCTTCGCCGTCGAGCGCACGGACCGTCAGGTCTACGTGCTCGACCTGTCCCGCCCGTCGGTGCCCCCGATCGTGCTCTCGCTGAGCGCCGCCTCGGTCTTCGAGGCCGTGATCCGGCAGCGCCGGCCCCGGGACGAGGTCGTCGACCTCCTCGCCGATCACTACGACGTCGACCCCGGGACGATGGGCCGCGACGTCGACGCCGTCCTGGCCGAACTCGACGTCCGCTTCCCGGGCGCGGTTCCCGACGGGGCGCTCTCATGAGGGCCGCCCGTTCCCGATCCCTGCGGATCCTGCACGTCCTCGACTCCTTCGAGGACGGCGGAGCGCAGCGTGTGGCCCTCTCCCTGGGCGCGTGGAGCCGCGAGCACGGCTGCGAGACCGCCTACTGGGGGCGTCCCGGGCCGCTCAGCGACCGCGCCGCGCAGGAGTCGCCCGTCTTCGTGGTGCCGAGACCCGGACAGGGCTTCGCGGCCGATCTCCGCGGCCTCGCTCTCGCCGTCCGCCGGTTCCGCCCGCACGTCCTGCACGCCCACCAGCGCCGCGAGGCTCTGCTGGCCCTCCTCGTCGGCGCCGCGCTCGGTGTCCCCGTGGTCGAGCACGCGCACACCGAGCTGCCCGGGATCGACAGGCGAGCGCTCTCCTTCCGCTCCCGGCGGGTGTTCGCCGTCTCCGCCTCCGTGGGGCGGATGGTCGTCGAGGGCTACGGCCGCCCGCAGGATCGCGTCGTGGTCACCGGCAACGCCCCGGCGAACGTCACCGCGGAGCCCGCGAGCGCGCCGGAACTCGCCGAGCCGGTCGTCCGCGTCCTCGGCATCGGGCGGCTCGCGGAGCAGAAGGACCCGATCCGCTTCCTCGCGGCCGTCGAGGCCCTCGCCCGGGTCCGGCCCGTCACCGGCACCTGGCTCGGCGACGGTCCGATGCTGCCGGTGCTGCGCGAGCGCGCCCGGGGAGCCGGAGTGGTCGACTTCGCCGGTCCGTCGGCGGACGTGACCGGAGCGCTGGACGCGGCGCATCTCCTCCTGTCGACCTCGCGGTGGGAGGGGACTCCGCTCGTGATGCTGGAGGCGATGGCCCGCCGTCGCCCGGTCGTGGCGACCGACGTCGGCGGTGTGGGTGAGCTGCTCGCCGACGGTCGGGGCCTCCTGCTCCCCGCCGACGCCGACGGGGAGCGGATCGCCGAGCTCCTCGCCGCCGCTCTGGAGCGACCCGAGGGGCTCCTGATGCGTGCCGACCGCGCGAAGGCGTGGGTGGACGAGGCCGCCTCGCCCGACGCCGTCTTCGGACCCGTCGTCGCCGCCTACCGCGAGCTCGGGGGCCGACGGTGAGCGGGGGCGTGCACTCGGTGACCGTCGTGGCTCCCTGCTACAACGCGATCGCCCGGCTCGACGGCTTCCTCGCGCGGCTCGCACTCACTCTCGGACCGGGGACGCGGGTCGTCCTCGTCGACGACGCGTCCTCGGACGGCTCGGCGGAGGTGCTCGAGAAGTGGGCCGAGGGACGCGAGGACGCCCGGGTCCTGCTCCTCGAGCAGAACGGCGGCGTCGCTGCCGCCCGGAACCGCGCCCTCGACGGCATCGACTCCGAGTTCGTCTGGTTCGTGGACGTCGACGACGAGTGGGACACGGAGATCCTCCGGACCCTCACCGCCGAGGCCGAGCGGACGGCGGCCGACGTCGTCGTCTGCCGGGCGCTCTACCGCACCCGGCAGTCGACCTCCGGACGTGTGATCGACGGCCTCGACCGGCGCGAACTGGTCTCGTCCGAACTCGCTCTCGAGCGGATGGCGTCCGGACGCCTGCACGGCTTCCTCTGGAACAAGCTCTTCCGCCGCGCCGTCCTGCAGGAGGAGCTCTTCCCGCGCTTGAGCTCCCAGTCGGACTTCGTCGGCGTGCTGCGGGCGGTCCAGGCGTCGGAACGGGTGCTCTTCGTGCCGGAGGTCCTCTACTCCTACGTCCACACGGCGTCCTCGATCACCCGTCGGCGCGACCCGGACCTCCGGAACCTCCTGGTCTGCGCCGAGGAGATGCGCGCGGCGCTCGCCCGTACGTTCGAGGAGGTGCCGCGCCCGCTGTCGGACTGGTTCACGACCTGGTTCTACGCCGTCCCCGTCGCGCTCACCCCGATCCGCCAGAACTCCGACGCGGCGCTCGTCGAGACCGGCGTCCGGCTCGGGTCCGAGGCGCTGCGCGACGTCCGCGTGCTCCGCTCCGCGCGGTCGCCGCGGCTGCTCGTCCTGGGGCTGGTGCTCAAGCACGTCCCCGCCGCCTTCACGGCGCTCAGCCGGATCCTCTACGCCGTGCACGACACCCGCCGCCGGCTCTCCGATCGGAGGAGCACCCGGTGGACGACGTGACGGTCCCCGTGCAGGCGGCCGCGACCGGCCCCTTCCGCACACCAGCTCCGTTCCCTCCCTCCCGCACCGACCCCCGAGGAGCACCGGCATGACCTCCTACATCACCGGCCGCATCGAGCGGATGCCGGCCAGTATCACCACGCTCGACGAGGCGGCGGAGGCCGTGCTCGAGCTGTCCCGGAGCGGCCGCGACGAGCTGGTCGTCACGCCGAACACCGACCACTTCGTGCGCTGGAAGCACTCCGGCGAGTTCCGGCGGTACTACGGCCGGGCGTCCCTCGTGGTGCTCGACGGGGCGCCTCTGGTCTGGCTGGCCCGCTCGTACGGTCACCGCACGGCGAGCCGCGTGACAGGCATCGACCTCTTCACCGAGGTCTGCCGTCGCGCGGCGCTCGAGGGCGCGCCGATCGCTCTCATCGGCGGACGCCCCGGAGTCGGCGATCGCGCAGCCGCCGAGCTGCAGCAGCGCTTCGCCGGGCTCCAGATTCCGGTCGTCGTCTCGCCGGAGCCGGCCGAGCTCGCGGACGACGCCTACCTCGCCCGCCTCTCCTCGACCCTGCGCACGGCCGACGTCCGCATCGTCGCGCTCTGCCTCGGCTCCCCCAAGCAGGAGGAGGTTCGCGAGCGCCTGCTCGCCGTCGGCGGCATGGGAGCGGTGTGCCTCGGCGTCGGCGCCGCCGTGGACTTCCTCGCCGGCGAGATCCCGCGGGCGCCGCTCGTGGTGCAGCGCCTCGGCCTCGAGTGGGCGCACCGGCTCAGCCGGGAGCCCGGCAGGCTCTGGCGGCGCTATCTGGGCGACGCCGTGCGGGTGCTGCCGAGCGTGGTCGCGGCCCTCCGCTACCGGGTGCGCCGTGCCGTCCGCTGAGCACGCGGGCGGCGTCGCCGGCGAGAGGCCGCTGGTCCTGGTCTGGAAGCGCGCGTGGCTGCAGGACTCCGAGACGTTCGTCCGCAATCAGATGCACGGACTCGAGCGCTGGCGCGCCCTCGGAGTGGGCCTCGAGCGCACCGGCTCGGGCGTCCTCCACGACCGCACGGACATCGTCCTGCACGATCCGATCACCCCTCGCGGGCGGCGGTCCCTCCTCCTGCGGTGGCTCGGAGTGTCACGACGGCTCGACGCGATCGTCGATGAGCACCGGCCCGCCCTCATCCATGCGCACTTCCTCATCGACGCCGTCTCCATCGCCCGGTACGCACGGAGGAGGCGCCTCCCGCTCGTCGTGACGGGGCACGGCTACGACGTGACCAGCTGGCCGCTCGCGACCGGAGCTCCGCGCCTGCTCCGACCCCTCGCCCGAGCTCACCGCGCCCTCGAGGCCCGCACCGTCTTCCGTACCGCGCACGCGGTGATCGGCGTGTCCCGCTTCATCACCGACGGGCTCCTGCGCCTGGGGGCGGACCCGCGGCGCACCGGAGTGGGCTACATCGGCGTCCCGACCTCCCGCCCCGAGGCCGCACCGGCTGCGGAGCGCGCGGGAATCGTCTTCGTCGGACGCCTCACCGACAAGAAGGGCGTCCCGGATCTGCTCGAGGCGGTCGCCGCCCTCCCCGGACCGATCCGCGACGTCCCCCTGACCGTCGTCGGCGACGGCCACCTGCGGGGGGCGCTCGTCGAGCAGGCGGCGCGGCTGGGCCTGCAGGTGACCTTCACCGGCTCCCTGCCCCCCGCCGAGGTCGCCCGCATCCTCGCCGGCGCCGCGGTCTTCTGCGCACCGTCGCGGACCGCGGCGACAGGCGACTCCGAGGGCTTCGGCATGGTCTTCCTCGAGGCCGCGCTCGCAGGCGTCCCTGTCGTCTCGTACCGCCACGGCGGCGTCCCGGAGGCGGTCCAGGACGGCGTCACCGGGCTGCTCGTCCCGGAGGGGGACGTGCCCAGCCTGACCGGGGCGCTCGCCGCCCTGCTCCGGGACCCGGACCGCGCGGAGCGGATGGGCGCGGAGGGGCGGGAGCGCGTGCTCGCCTCGTTCGACCTCGCCGAGCGGATCCGCGACCTCGAGGACCTCTACGACCGGGCGGCCGGCCGATCGATGCCGACGACGACGGACGGAGATCGCGGATGAGCCGCGCCGAGCACCGCGCCGACGATCCGCGACCGGACCTCCGTCCGGCCTCCGCCGGGCGGGAGAGGTGAGCCTGCGCCGGAGCACCGTCGACGCGACCGCCTGGACGGCGGTCTCGTTCGCCGTCGCGCTCGTCGTGCAGCTCGGGCAGTTCGCGCTCCTGGCGAGACTGCTGGACCCCTCCGAGATGGGGATCATCGCGATCGTCGCCCTGCTCAACGCGTTCGTCGACATCTTCCTCGGAATGGGGGTCGCCCAGGCGATCATCCAGCGCCGGCGGGCGACCAGCTTCGAGCTCTCGTCGGTCTTCTGGCTCAACCTCTCCGTCGGGCTCCTGGTCACCGTCGCCGTCCTCCTGGGCGCCGCACCGATCGCCTCCCTGCTCGGGTCCGCCGCCGCGGCGCCGGTCCTCACCGTCGCCTCGCTCGTGTTCGTGGGCAGCGCAGCCGGGCAGGTGCCGAGAGCGGTGCTCGAGAAGGGGATCCGGTTCCGAGCGGTCGCCGTGTCCGAGACGATCGCTCTCGTCGGCGGCTTCGCCGTGACGGTCTGCCTCGCGGTCTCTGGAGCAGGGGCGCTTTCCTACGCGTGGGGGCTCGTCGCGACCGCGGCTCTGCGCTCCGTGCTCGCCCTCGTGCAGGCCCGCCGCTGGTTCCGGCTGCGGTTCCGGTTCCGGATCCGCGAGACCGCCCGCTTCCTCTCCTTCGGCGTCTTCCAGACCCTCGACGGCATCGTCAACTACCTGGGCTCGAACGCCGGCTCGCTCGCGATCGGCCGCCTGCTCGGACCGGCCCAGCTGGGCGGGTACACCCTGGGATACAACCTCGCCGTGAACCTCCCCGCGAGGGTCAACCCGATCGTGACGCGGGTGATGTTCCCGGTGTTCTCCTCGATCCAGCACGACCGTGAGCGCGTCGCGCGGAACCACCTCCGCGTCACCGCGGCGCTCAGCATGGCGAGCATCCCGCCGCTGATGCTGGTGGCGCTGCGCTCCGAGGAGATCGTGCGGCTGTTCTACGGACCCGGCTGGGGCTGGATCGCGGGCATGACGAGCGCACTGACGGTGGTGGGCGCGGTGCGGGCGATCGGCAATCCGGTCGGCTTCATCCTGATGGCGATGGACCGGGTGCGGTTCGGGCTGGTCGTGAACATCGTGAAGACCGCGATCACGGTCCCGATGATCGTCGGCGGGGGAGTGCTGTTCGGACTCGACGGCTTGATCGGCGGGCTGCTGCTCTCGAGCGCTCTCGGCTTCGCCGTCACCTGCGCCGTGCTGCGGGTGGTGCTCGGAGTGCGCCTCGGCGCGTTCCTGCGCGCGTGCGCCGCGGGGCCGCTGCTCGCCGCACCGATGGCGATCGTGCTGCTCCTGCTCCGCCTGCTCCCCGAGGGCGCGCCCCTGCGGCTGCTCCCGGTGGAGCTGGCGCTCGCGGGCCTCGTGCTGGGAGCGTCCGCCCTCCTGGCGCCGGGGCGCGACATCGCCGAGGCGCGATCGCTCGTCCTGTCGCGACTGCCCGCCCGGCTCCGGCTCGGCTCCGCCGCCCCGGTCGAGGTCGCCGTGGTGCTGGCCGCCGAGGAGCGCTTCGACGGCAGCGGGGGAGCCGTGGCGACCTGGGTCCGCGAGACGGTGTCCCGGTCCTCGCTCCGGATCGCCGTGCACGCGCCGTGGTCGTCGGCGTCACCGGGCGTGGACGTCAGGCCCCATCGTCTGTACCGGCGGATCTACGCGGTTCAGCGGCGCGCGGCACTCCTCCTGGCGCATCGGCGCGACAGCGACCCGGGCGCCGAGCTGCGCCGGCTGTCCTTCGGCGGGCGCTTCTGGCTGCTGGTGCTCGCTCCGTCGCTGCGCCGTGTCCCGACGGTCTGGATCCACAACCGCCCCCGCTACGCCGTGCGCCTGCGCCGCCTGGGCTACCGGGGGCGGATCGTCGCACACCTGCACAACGACCTGCTCGATCACCTGCCACCCGATCCCGCCGCCGCCCGGCGCTACCTCGACGCGGTCGACGAGTGGATCTTCTGCAGCGAGTTCCTGCGCGCCCGGGCGGTCGACCGGTACGGCCTGATCGCCACAGCCGTCCTGTACAACGGGGTCGTCCCTCCGCCCGAGGTCCCGCCGGCGCCGCTCGGCGGTACTGCGGAGGCGGTCTTCGCCGGGAGGCTGGTGGCCGAGAAGGGAGCCCGCGAGGCCGTCGAGATCGTGAGGCGGATGCGGACAGAGCACGGCGCCGATCTGCGGCTGGTCATCGCCGGCGCATCGGGCCTCGGGGACGACGCGACGCCCACCCCGTACGTCCGAGCGCTCGACGAGGCGGTCGCCGCCCTGCCCGGCGTCGTGCGCCGGCTCCCGTTCCTCCGGCACGAGGACCTGCTGGAGCTGTTCGGCTCCTCGGCGCTCGTGCTCTACCCCTGCCGCTGGGACGAGCCGTTCGGGATGGTGGTGGTGGAGGCGCTCTCGCGGGGGATCCCCGTCGTGACGGTCGAGCGCGGAGGCCTCCCCGAGATCCTGCGCACCTCCGACGGAGTGGTCGACGGATCCGTCCTCGTCCCGCCGGGCACGGAGGAGGAGGTCGCGGACGCCGTCCTCGCGGAGCTCCCCGCCCTCATCGCCTCGCTGCGCGATCCCCGGCGACGCGCGGAGGTCGCTGCGGCGTCGCGGCGCCGAGCGGCGGACTTCGGCTGGCCGGGCATCGCCCGCCGCGCGGACGAGCTGCTGGCAGACCCCCGTGGCTGAGGCGCGGGGCCGCCGCGCGCACGCGGATCGACGTTCCGCGCCAAGCCCGTCGAGGCTCGTGCCGCGCGATTAGTGTCGGCGCGACATGCCACCTGCATCCCCTCTCCCGCCCGCGTCCGCCGACGCCACCGCCTCTCCCGTGCTGCTCGATCCGCCTCCCGCCCCGGACCGGCGCCCGCGGACGACCCGCCCGCCGCGAGAGGTCGGCCCGTCGTCCCGGAATCGGCGCGCCGCTCCTCCGCTCCGCCAGACGGAGGCCGCCACCAGCACCTCCGCGGAACGGCTCTGACATGGGCCGCCACGCCGACGACGCCCTCCTCCGCCGCCCGACCGCCTCTCGTCCCTCCGTCATCGCCGCGACCCGCGTCACCGACGCTCCGGAGACCCGCGGGCGGCCGTCGCGCGCGCCGGCGGATCCCGCTCAGCGGCGGCACGAGCGGATCGTCCTCGTCTTCCTCGCGGTGCTCCTGGCGCTGAGCGTCGTGCAGCTCTACACCCTGGGCCCCGTCACCGCTCCGGTCGCCTGGAGCCTGCTCTTCCTCCCGTACTCCGTGGCGCGGCTGCGCGGCGGGCGGATCGACCGGTTCGTGGTCGTGGTCCTCCTCGTGATCGCCGGCACCCTCTTCGCGCTCACCTACTCCGGAGCACGCGCGGCCGCGCTGCGCGACGTGGTCTCCGTCGTCTCCTTCCTCACTCCGTACCTGGCCGTCCGCGGGCTCGGCGACGGCGCCTGGCGTGTCGTCGGCCGCGCCCTCAACTGGGCGGCGCCCGTGTTCCTCCTCCAGGTGACGCTCACGATCCTCTTCCAGCTCGATCCCGTGCAGGAGACCGCCTACCTCCGGTGGCCGGAAGCGGTGCTGTTCTCCGACATCTACGTGCGGGACATCTTCACGACGTCCTTCAACAACGTCCTGCAGGAGAAGTCGGGAGGGTTCTTCCTCAACGGCAACATCGCCTCGATGTACATGGCCACGACCGGCGCGCTGGCCTTCGCCGTCTGGAGACGGCAGCGGGGGAGTCTCCTCCTGCTCGTCGCCGTCGCCGGGCTGGTCGGCGCCCTCTTCACGCTGTCCAAGACCGCGATCGTCCTCGCGATCGTCCTGCCCCTGCTGGTCGCCGCGATCCGCGGACTCAAGGGACGCAGCCTCGGTCCGGTCGCCTGGATGATCACCATCCCCTCCGGGATCACGGCCGTGTACGCCGTCGCCGTGTCCTTCCCGCAGCTGGCGGAGGCGGGCGTGCTCACGCTCGGGGCCCGCGGCGACTTCCTGCGCCTGGCTGCGAGCGCGTTCCCCGACAACTGGCTGCTGGGGCTGGGGTACGGCGGATGGCAGGAGCTGTGGCTGGCGCGCGGGTCGCAGTTCACCCAGCACAGCGAGCCGCGCCCGCCCCACAACCTCCTCGTCACCGCGTGGACCAACGGCGGGCTCCTGATCGCGCTCCCCGTCCTCGCGTTCCTCCTCCTCGCCACCGTCGCCGTCGTGCGCCTGCTCCTCCGGGTCGCCCGGAACGAGGCCGTCGCCGTCGGGGCGCTCGCCGTCGCCGTCCTCTGGACGTTCCTGCACGGGATGGCCGACAACACCACCTGGTTCGGCGATCAGCACTCGCTCGCGACGCTCGCCGTCTCCGTGGCGCTCGTGGGCGTCCTGTCGGCGGAGGCGCCCGCCACGCCGGGCCGAGTGCCTCACGGAAGCGCTCCGGCGGCCTCGGCCGGCGCGGGTCGGGCGCCGCTGCGACGGCCGCCGAGCCCCGGCCTCGGGCGGCGCTGACGCGACCGCCGCGCCGCAGCCGGTCCGGACACGGACCGCGCCGGTATCATCGACCCGTTATGGCACGCATCTACGACTGCTCCGTCGACACGGACCTCCTGACCGGCACCCGTCTCGCGCGGACGGCCATCGGCCGCGGCGAGCTCGTGGTGATCCCCACCGACACCGTCTACGGCGTCGCGGCCAACGCGTTCGACGCCGCCGCGGTCCAGCGCCTGCTCGACGCGAAGGGACGGACGAGGCAGTCGCCGCCGCCCGTCCTGATCGGGGACGTGGCCGCCCTCGACGCCCTCGCCGAGAATGTGCCGGAGGCGGTGCGCGACCTCGCGCGCGAGTTCTGGCCCGGCGGGCTCACCATCGTCCTGCACGCCCAGCCCTCACTGGTCTGGGACCTGGGCGAGACGCGCGGGACCGTGGCGCTGCGCATGCCGGACAACCCGGTGACGATCGAGCTCCTCGCCGAGACCGGCCCGCTGGCGGTCTCCTCCGCCAATCGCACGGGGCAGCCCTCGGCCACGACCGCACAGGAGGCGTTCGACCAGCTCGGCGACTCCGTCGACGTCTATCTCGACGCCGGCGCCGCCGGATCGCGCTACAGCGACCGCCCCGCGGGCGCCAGCGAGTCCTCGACGATCGTCGACGCGACAGCGCTGAGCTTCGAGGGCGGCACCCTGCGCATCCTGCGCCAGGGCGTCGTGTCGGCCGAGCGGATCCGCGAGGTCGTCGGAGACCTGCTGCCGGATCCGGACGCGCCTCGTGCCGAGACGTCGGAGCCCGACCCCTCCACGGCCGGCGCGGCGCAGGCCGGGGACCAGCAGGAGCCCGCCGAGACCGCGACCGGCAGCGACCCGTACGCCTTCGAGCGGACCCCGACCGCGCGCCCCGACTGGGCCTCCGGCGCCCGCCTGCAGGACGACTCCGCGCCCGGCGACTCCGCGCCCGTCGATTCCGCCGATGCGCCGGACACGGGCTCGTCGAGCACGAACGCGCCGACGCCCAACACCGGCACCGGCGCCGCCCGCACCGACTCCGCTCCGGGTGAGTAACCGGTGATCACCTTCGCCCTCGTCTCGCTCGCGGTCGCGCTCGTGACCGGAGCGCTGTCGTGGGTCATCTGGAAGCTGAGCCTGAAGTACCGGCTCTACCCGAAGATCCGCGTCAGGGACATGCACACGCGGCCGACCCCCCGCCTGGGCGGCATCGCGATGTTCCTCGGGATCCTCGTCGGCTTCGGCATCGCCTCCCAGCTGCCCTACTTCCGGCTGGTGTTCGCCAATCCCGAGCCGATCCTCGCGATCCTCGGCGCGAGCCTGCTCATCGTCCTCATCGGCGTCGCCGACGACATCTGGGACCTGGACTGGACCACGAAGCTGGCCGGTCAGCTGATCGCCGCCGGCCTGATCGCCTGGAAGGGCGTGCAGATCGTCTCCCTGCCGATCGGCGGCCTGACCGTCGGCTCGCCGTGGATGTCGCTGATCATCACCGTGCTCGCGATCGTCCTGGTCACCAACGCTCTCAACTTCATCGACGGCCTCGACGGCCTCGTGGCGGGCGTCGCCCTGATCGCCAACGGTGTCTTCTTCCTCTACAGCTACCTGCTGGTGCAGCAGACCTCGCCCACCGACTACTTCAACCTGGCCTCGCTCATCGCGGTCCTGCTCGTCGGCGCCTGCGCCGGATTCCTCCCCATCAACTGGCGTCCGGCGCGGATGTTCATGGGCGACAGCGGCGCACTGCTGATCGGGATGCTGATGGCCACCTCCGCGATCGCGGTCACCGGCCAGATCGACCCGGCCCAGCTCGCGGCGAAGGAGCTCCTGCCCGCGTTCATCCCGATCATCCTGCCGTTCGCGATACTCGTGGTGCCGCTGATGGACTTCGGCCTCGCTGTGATCAGGCGCCTGCGCGCGGGAAAGTCGCCGTTCAGCGCCGACCGGAAGCACCTGCACCACCGCCTGCTCGACATGGGGCACTCCCACCTGCACGCCGTGCTGATCTTCTACGCGTGGACCGCCGTCGTCGCCGTCAGCTGCCTGCTGATGTTCGTGGTCGACGTGCTGTGGGTCCCGCTCGTCTTCCTCGGAGTCGGTCTGCTGGTCTGCACCGTCGTCACGCTCGCCCCGCTCAGCCGCCGCAAGCGGCTCGAGGCGGCGGCGCAGTCCGCGGAGGCCTCACCCGTCCTCGACCCCCTCGACCGCGCGTCCTCGACGGAGCTGCTCCGTCCGCCGGCCGGACTCCCGATCGACCGGGACACGACAGCGCCGACCACGGCGCGGAAGGAAGCATCATGACCGGAGCCTCCCCGGCCACCCCCCGTCCGCAGCCCGCGTCCGTCCCCGTCCTGCGCCGCGCGCTGGTCGTGGGCGGCCTCTTCGTGCTCGCCCTGGCCGTTCTCGGCACCGTCGTCGGCGGGATCGCCGCCGGGGGAGAGGGCGCGATCGGAGCCCTCCTCGGCGCGATCGTCGGCGGCGTGATGGTGCTCCTCACCGCCGCGAGCATCCTCGTCGCCAACCGCCTCGACATCGGCGGGTTCTTCGCCGTCGTCCTCGGCACGTGGCTCGCCAAGTTCGTGCTGTTCGTGATCGCCGCCCTGGTCCTGCGCGATCAGCCGTGGCTGAACAGCACCGCGATGTTCGTCACGATCATCGTCGCCGTCCTGGGGTCCCTGGTGATCGACGTCCTCGTCGTCTCGCGCTCGCGCATGCCGAACGTCAGCGACATCGCTCGATGAGGACGAGCCGAACGGTTCCTGAGAGGACCACGATTCGGCTCTCAGGCCGTTCTGTTGCTACAGTAGGGACGAATCCCGCAGGCGAACGTGTCCTCAGATCGTCTCATCGTTGATGGCGGTCGTCGAGCACGATCGCCGTCCGAGCGGAAAACCCCACCTTTCGTCGTCGCGAGAGCGTTGCGTCCGAATGATTCGATTCGGTCGGCTGCAACGTGCCACGCCCCGAATTCCAGGAGCTAGCGCTGTTTGCTAACGCTGTGACCCTGTTGGTCTCGTCCTCGACCGGTGAGAGTGACTTCCACACCCCGTCGATCTCCGAGTTCTTCCCGCCCGGTTTCCTCTTCGAGGGAACCCCTTTCGAGATCAACCGCGTCATGCTGGTCCGCTTCATCGCGGTCATCGCACTGATGCTGTTCTTCTGGCTCGGGACGCGCAAGCTGCGCCTCGTCCCCGGCCGCTTCCAGAACGTCGTCGAGCTCGCGTTCGACTTCGTCCGCGTCACCATCGCCAAGGACATCCTCGGCGAGAAGGACGCGCGCCGGTTCCTCCCGATCCTCGTGACGATCTTCTTCGCGATCATCTCGATGAACCTGACCGGCATCGTCCCGTTCCTGAACATCGCGGGGACCTCCGTGGTGGGCATGCCGCTCTTCCTCGGCCTGGTCGCCTACGTGACGTTCATCTACGCGGGCATCAAGGACCGGGGGATGGGCTTCTTCAAGAACGCCCTGTTCCCGCCCGGAGCGCCGTTCCTGATCTACTTCATCCTCACGCCGATCGAGCTGCTGCAGACGTTCATCATCCGTCCGCTTTCGCTCGCACTGCGGCTCGTGATGAACATGATCGTCGGCCACCTCCTGCTGGTGCTGTGCTTCTCGGCCACGCAGTTCTTCCTCTTCAGCTCCCAGATCGACCCGGGCTTCAAGCTCTTCGGCGTCGTGACCTTCGCCTTCGGCGGTGCGTTCACGCTCTTCGAGCTCCTCGTCGCCGTGCTGCAGGCCTACATCTTCACCCTCCTCGCTGCGGTCTACATCCAGTTGGCCGTCGCCGAGGAGCACTGACCCCACTACTCACGGGCTCCCGCCCGTTCTCACGATCACCCCACTGAAAGGACCCACTCGTGGACTCAGTCACCGTTCTCGCCGAACTCACCGGCAACATCGCGACGGTCGGTTACGGCCTCGCAGCGATCGGCCCCGGCATCGGTGTCGGCATCGTCGCGGGCAAGACCGTCGAGGCCATGGCGCGCCAGCCCGAGATGGCCGGCCGCCTCCAGACCACGATGTTCCTCGGCATCGCGTTCACCGAGGTGCTCGCGCTCATCGGCCTCGCCACCTACTTCATCTTCGCGGCGTAGTCGTGTTCAGCACCGCTGTGAACATCGCTGCGGAAGAAGGTGACGTCCCCGCGGTCATTCTGATCCCGGAGTTCTACGACTTCTTCTGGTCGGGGGTGATCTTCCTCATCCTGCTGTTCTTCTTCTGGAGGCTGGTCCTGCCGCGCCTGCAGAAGATGCTCGACGCGCGCTCCGCCGCGATCGAGGGGAACATCGCGAAGGCCGACGAGGCCCAGCGACAGGCCGAGGCCGCCCTCGAGAAGTACACCGCTCAGCTGGCCGAGGCCCGCGCCGAGGCCGGAGTGATCCGTGAGAAGGCGAACGCCGACGGCAACGCGATCGTGGCGGCGAAGAAGGAGCAGGCGCAGGTCGAGGCCGAGCGCATCCTCCACAACGCGCACGCCCAGATCGAGGCGGACCGTCAGGCCGCCGTGGTCTCGCTCCGCTCCGAAGTCGGAACCCTCGCCATCGACCTCGCCTCCGGCGTGATCGGCGAGAGCCTCAACGACGAAGCGAAGGCGTCCGCGATCGTGGACCGCTTCCTCGCCGACCTCGAGGCCTCGGAGAAGGCGAACAACTGATGGGTAGCGCGTCCAGGCAGGCACTCGCATCGGCGAAGGCGGAGCTCTCCGCCCTCGCCGGTCAGGCGTCCCTCGACACGGCCCAGCAGCTCTTCGAGGCCGCACGGGTCATCGACGGCCAGGCGCAGCTGCGCGCGGCCCTCGCCGACCCGAGCGCCGACTCGAGCAGCAAGCAGGCTCTCGTCGCCCGCGTGTTCGGTCCCTTTGGCGAGCCGGCCAAGCGCCTGCTCACTGTGATCGTCGGCCACCGCTGGTCGAGCCCGAGCGACATGGTCGCCGGGGTCGAGGAGGTCGGGGTCCGCGCGATCGCGTCCTCCGCTCCGGAGGGCGTCAACCTCGAGAAGGAGCTCCACTCCTTCGGCGAGGTCGTCGCCTCCGACGCCCAGCTCGAGCTCGCGCTCGGCAGCAAGCTCGCCGCCGCCGACTCGAAGGTCGCGCTCGTGCAGCGCCTCCTCGAGGGCAAGGCCGCGGCCGAGACGCTGGCGATCCTCCGGCAGCTGATCGCGCACCCGCGCGGTCGCCGCATCCCGGAGCTCGTCCGCTTCGCAGCAGGCGTGGTCGCCGACCAGGGCGGGTTCATCCTCGCCACGGTCTCGGTCGCCGCACCGATCGCCCCCGAGCAGCTCGACCGGCTCCGCTCGGCGCTCACGCGCCAGTACAGCCGACCGGTTTCCGTCAACGTCGTGGTCGATCCCTCCCTCCTGGGCGGGATGCGCCTGCACGTCGGCGACGAGGTCATCGACGGAACCGTCTCCGCACGGCTGTCCGACCTGAAGCTCCAGCTCGCGTCCTGACGGGCGCACGTATCCTCAGAGGGCACTGCCCTCGACCCCCGCACCATCCAGGTCAGGCCCCGACGACCTCTTCGGCTCGCACGGACCCAACGAATAGGAATTCCCATGGCAGATATCACCATCAGCCCGGATGAGATCCGCGACGCGCTGAAGGACTTCGTCTCGTCGTACGAGCCGGGCAAGGCCTCCACCACCGAGGTCGGCTACGTCATCGACGCCGCCGACGGCATCGCCCACGTCGAGGGCCTCCCCGGCGTCATGGCCAACGAGCTCATCCGCTTCTCCAACGGTGTCCTGGGCCTGGCCCAGAACCTCGACGAGAACGAGATCGGCGTCGTCGTCCTCGGCGAGTTCTCCGGCATCGAGGAGGGCATGGAGGTCACCCGCACCGGCGAGGTCCTCTCGGTCCCCGTCGGCGACGGCTACCTCGGCCGCGTCGTCGACCCGCTCGGCAACCCGATCGACGGACTCGGCGAGATCGCCTCCGAGGGCCGCCGCGCCCTCGAGCTCCAGGCTCCCGGCGTCATGTCACGCAAGTCGGTCCACGAGCCGCTGCAGACCGGCATCAAGGCCATCGACGCGATGATCCCGGTCGGCCGCGGCCAGCGCCAGCTCATCATCGGCGACCGCCAGACCGGCAAGACGGCCATCGCGATCGACACGATCATCAACCAGAAGGCCAACTGGGAGTCGGGCGACACGAACAAGCAGGTCCGCTGCATCTACGTCGCCATCGGCCAGAAGGGCTCGACCATCGCCTCGGTGAAGGGCGCGCTCGAGGACGCCGGAGCGATGGAGTACACGACCATCGTCGCGTCCCCCGCCTCCGACCCCGCCGGCTTCAAGTACCTCGCCCCCTACACCGGCTCGGCCATCGGCCAGCACTGGATGTACGGCGGCAAGCACGTCCTGATCATCTTCGACGACCTGTCGAAGCAGGCCGAGGCCTACCGCGCCGTGTCGCTCCTCCTGCGCCGCCCGCCGGGACGCGAGGCGTACCCGGGTGACGTCTTCTACCTGCACTCCCGTCTGCTGGAGCGCTGCGCGAAGCTGTCCGACGAGCTCGGCGCCGGCTCGATGACCGGTCTCCCGATCATCGAGACCAAGGCGAACGACGTCTCGGCCTACATCCCGACCAACGTGATCTCGATCACCGACGGCCAGATCTTCCTCCAGTCCGACCTCTTCAACGCCAACCAGCGGCCCGCGGTCGACGTGGGCATCTCGGTCTCGCGGGTCGGCGGCGACGCGCAGGTCAAGTCGATCAAGAAGGTCTCCGGCACGCTGAAGCTCGAGCTGGCGCAGTACCGCTCGCTCGAGGCCTTCGCGATGTTCGCCTCCGACCTCGACGCCGCCTCGCGCCGTCAGCTCGCCCGCGGCGCCCGCCTCACCGAGCTGCTCAAGCAGCCGCAGTACTCGCCGTACCCCGTCGAGGAGCAGGTCGTCTCGATCTGGGCCGGAACGAACGGCAAGCTCGACGAGGTCCCGGTCCCCGACGTGCTGCGCTTCGAGCGCGAGCTCCTGGACTACCTGGGCCGCAACACCCAGGTGCTGAACACCCTCCGCGACACCAACGTGCTCTCCGACGACACCGTCGCCGAGCTCAACCGTGCCGTCGACGGCTTCAAGCTGGAGTTCCAGACCGGTGAGGGCAAGCCGCTCGCCTCGGTCGGGCGCGAGGAGCACCAGGCCATCGCGGCCGACGAGGTCGGCCAGGAGAAGATCGTCAAGGGCCGTCGCTGACCAGCGGCACCCCGACGATTCGCCACTTTTAGGACAACAGGAGACACATGGGAGCGCAACTCCGGGTCTACCGGTCGAAGATCCGCTCGGCCCAGACGACCAAGAAGATCACTCGGGCCATGGAGCTGATCTCGGCCTCGCGCATCCAGAAGGCGCAGAACCGCGTCGCTGCCGCGGCGCCTTACTCGAACGCGATCACGCGCGCCGTGTCCGCTGTCGCGACCTACTCGAACGTGGAGCACCCGCTCACGACCGAGCGCGAGAAGCTGGACACGGCCGCGATCGTGATCTTCACCTCCGACCGCGGCCTCGCCGGCGCGTTCTCCTCGAGCGTGCTCAAGGAGGCCGAGGAGCTGGCCGCGCTGCTGCGCAGCGAGGGCAAGGAGGTCGTCTTCTACCTGGTCGGCCGCAAGGCGAACGCGTACTTCTCGTTCCGGAAGCGGGCCAGCGTCCGCGTCTGGACGGGCGGCACCGACCAGCCCGTGTTCGAGACGGCGAAGGAGATCGCGGACGCGGTCGTCGAGTCGTACAACCTCGATGACGAGGAGGGCGGCGTGGACGAGATCCACCTCGTCTACAACCGCTTCGTCAGCATGGTCACCCAGCAGCCGACCGTCGTCCGGCTGCTGCCGCTCGAGGTGGTCGAGGGCGCCGAGGAGCAGAACAGCGAGCTGTACCCGCTCTACGAGTTCGAGCCCGACCCCGAGACGGTCCTCGACCGCCTCCTGCCCGTGTACGTCGAGAGCCGCATCTTCAACGCGATGCTGCAGTCGGCGGCCTCGGAGCACGCGGCACGCCAGAAGGCCATGAAGTCGGCGAGCGACAACGCGGACACGCTGATCAAGACCTACACGCGTCTCGCCAACAACGCCCGCCAGACCGAGATCACGCAGCAGATCGCCGAGATCGTCGGCGGCGCCGACGCCCTGTCCTCCTCCAAGTAAGAGGGCTCCGCTCCACACAGTTTCGACTCCGCCCTCCGGGAGCGGTGAGACCACAGAAGGAAGTAGCAATGACACTGACCGCACCTGAGGCGGCGACCGGGACGTCGGGCGGGGCCATCGGCCGCATCGCCCGCGTCACCGGCCCCGTCGTTGACATCGAGTTCCCCCACGACGCGATCCCCGAGGTCTACAACGCGCTCTACACGCACGTCGAGGTCGAGGGCGTCTCGAGCAAGCTGACCTTCGAGGTCGCGCAGCACCTGGGCGACGACCTCGTCCGGGCCATCTCCCTGAACCCCACCGACGGACTCGTCCGCGGCCAGGAGGTCCACGACACCGGCCTGCCGATCTCGGTCCCGGTCGGCGACGTGACCAAGGGCAAGGTCTTCAACGTGATCGGCGAGGTGCTCAACGCCGACGCCGACGGGAAGATCAACGGAGAGTCGTTCGAGATCACCGAGCGCTGGCCGATCCACCGCAAGCCCCCGCAGTTCGACCAGCTCGAGTCCAAGACCGAGCTGTTCGAGACCGGCATCAAGGTCATCGACCTGCTCACTCCGTACGTGCAGGGCGGCAAGATCGGCCTGTTCGGCGGCGCGGGCGTCGGCAAGACCGTCCTCATCCAGGAGATGATCCAGCGCGTCGCGCAGGACCACGGTGGAGTGTCCGTGTTCGCCGGCGTCGGCGAGCGCACCCGTGAGGGCAACGACCTCATCGCCGAGATGGAGGAGGCGGGCGTCTTCGACAAGACCGCTCTCGTCTTCGGCCAGATGGACGAGCCGCCGGGAACGCGTCTGCGCGTCGCCCTGTCGGCCCTGACCATGGCGGAGTACTTCCGCGATGTGCAGAAGCAGGACGTGCTGCTCTTCATCGACAACATCTTCCGCTTCACGCAGGCCGGCTCGGAGGTGTCGACCCTGCTGGGCCGCATGCCCTCCGCGGTGGGCTACCAGCCGAACCTCGCCGACGAGATGGGTGTGCTCCAGGAGCGCATCACCTCGACGCGCGGACACTCGATCACCTCGCTGCAGGCGATCTACGTCCCCGCCGACGACTACACCGACCCGGCGCCGGCGACCACCTTCGCCCACCTCGACGCGACCACCGAGCTCTCCCGTGAGATCGCGTCGAAGGGCCTCTACCCGGCCGTCGACCCGCTCACGTCCACCTCGCGAATCCTCGACCCCCGCTACCTGGGCGCCGACCACTACCGCGTGGCGACGAACGTGAAGCAGATCCTGCAGAAGAACAAGGAGCTGCAGGAGATCATCGCGATCCTCGGTGTCGACGAGCTGTCGGAGGAGGACAAGATCACGGTGTCGCGTGCGCGCCGGATCCAGCAGTTCCTCTCGCAGAACACCTACATGGCGAAGAAGTTCACCGGTGTCGAGGGATCGACCGTCCCGCTGAAGGACACGATCGAGTCGTTCGACGCGATCACCAAGGGCGAGTTCGACCACGTGGCCGAGCAGGCGTTCTTCAACGTCGGCTCGATCTCGGACGTCGAGGAGAAGTGGACCCAGATCCAGAAGGAGAACGGCTGATCATGGCCGGGACCCTGAAGGTCAGCGTCGTGTCCGCGAACGCCGAGGTGTGGTCCGGAGAGGCGAAGCAGCTCACGGCTCGCACGGTCGAGGGCGAGATCGGCATCCTCGCCGGCCACGAGCCGATGCTCGCGATCCTCGCCACCGGCGAGGTGCGCGTCACGGCCCTGGACGGCACGCGTCTCACCGCGCAGGCCGACGACGGCTTCCTGTCCGTCGAGAACGACGTGGTGACCGTGGTCGCCCGTCAGGCATCGCTGGTCTAGTACACCGCCGCTCACCGCGGAACGGAGGGGCCGGACGATCATCGCGATCGTCCGGCCCCTTCGTCGTGCCGCCCGTCCCTCTTCTCCGAAGGAGTCCTGTGCACGTCCTGCTGCCACCGTCCGAGACGAAGCGCGACGGCGGTGACGAGCCGTTCGTGCTCGAGTCGCTCGCCTTCCCCGAGCTCCACCCGAAGCGGCGCGAGCTGGCCGAGGCGCTGATCGCGCTGGCCGGGGACCGCGAGCTCTCGGCCCGGGCGCTGAAGCTCGGTCCGCGTCAGCTCGGCGAGATCGATCGCAACGCGGCGCTCGCGACCGCGGCAGGCCTCCCCGCGGTCGACCGCTTCGACGGGGTGCTCTTCGATGCGCTCGACGCGCGCAGCCTCGATCCCGGTGCACGGGAGGTGCTCGGTCGGACGGCGATCGTGCAGTCCGCGCTCTGGGGGCCGATCCGCGCCCTCGACCTGATCCCTGCCTACCGTCTGTCCCACGACTCCCGTGTGCCGGGCAGACCGCTCAAGCGGTGGTGGGCGGCGAAGGCCGGGCGGGTGCTGAGCGCGCTCGACGGGCTCGTCCTCGATCTGCGGAGCGAGGCGTACGCGGCGCTCGGACCGGTCCCTGCGGGCGAGGGGCGGTTCTTCGTCCGCGTCCGCTCGCGCGGGGCCGACGGCGTCCTCCGGTCGCTGAACCACTTCAACAAGCAGGGCAAGGGACGCTTCGTCAGGGCGCTGGCGGAGGACCGGGTGGCGACGGAGTCGCTCGGCGAGCTCTCGGCGTGGGCGGCCGGGCGCGGGTTCCTGCTCGCCGAGAACCGGCACACGGGAGAGCTCGACCTCGTCGTGCCGGAGTCGTAGGCGTCAGCGTCGGCGCCAGCAGCCGGTGAGGTGGTCGTCGACGACTCCGGCCGACTGCATCAGCGCGTACGCGGTGGTCGGTCCGACGAAGCGGAGCCCAGCGGCCTTCAGCGCTCGCGCGAGCGCCGTCGACCCGGGCGTCGTCGCAGGGACGTCGGCGGCTCGGACCACCCGGTCCTCGACGTCCGGATCGTGGAAGGACCACACGAGCTCGTCGAGCGCGCCCTCGCCTCTCTGCTCCAGGAGCGCGAGCACGGCCCGGGCGTTGTCCCGGGTGGCGATGATCTTCGCGCGGTTCCGGATGATGCCGCTGTCCTCCATCAGCCGCTCGACATCGGTGTCGTCGTACCGGGCGACGCGGGCCGGATCGAAGCCGTCGAAGGCCTCGCGGAACCTCGGCCGCTTGCGGAGGATCGTGATCCAGGAGAGGCCGGACTGGAACGCCTCGAGGGAGATCTTCTCGAACAGCAGGCGATCTCCGTGCAGCGGGGTGCCCCATTCCTCGTCGTGGTAGCGGCGGTACTCCGGATCCGCGCCGCTCCAGGCGCAGCGGACCAGGCCGTCCTCTCCCTCGACGAGTCCGTCGGCCGTGCTCATCGGTGGGGGATCCCCTCGTGATCGAGAAGCCAGGCTTTCGTGGCGACGCCCTCGCCCGCGCTGAAGCCGGTGATCCGTCCGTCGCTCGCGAGGACGCGGTGGCAGCCCACGATGATCGGCACCGGGTTCGCACCTACCGCTCCGCCGATCGGCCGGCCCGCCCGGGGGCGACCGGCAGCCGTGCCCAGTGCGCCGTAGGAGGTGATCTCCCCGAAGCCCAGAGCCTGGAGCCGCTGCCAGATCTCGAGCTGGAAGGGCGTGCCGCGCAGAGCGACCGGCAGATCGAAAGAGCGGCGGGTCCCGTCGAAGTACTCGTCCAGCTGCTCGACGGCCCGCAGGAGCACCGGGAGGTCCGACTCCGGGAGGTGCTCGTGCGGGAGCAGACCGGCCTGCTCGATGGCGAGCGAGACGATCGCATCGCCGTCGCTGCCCACCTCGATGCGGCCGAGGGGGCTCGTCGTCCGTCGGACGTGAAGGGGAGTCGTTCTCATGCGTCGAGAGTATCCGCGGGACTCCCCACCGACCGGCGGGAATCGGACACCGGTGCAGAACTCGGCCGATCGGTCCCTGTGGAGGGATTCCTGGCCGGAGGGCGCCATCCGAGCGCCGGCGATTCGGTGTCGATGGGACCTCTCCCTCCACAGGCGGCGATCTCGAGATCCTTCCGATGATCCCGAGGGCCGTCGCTCCCGGCGGGTGCGAGGGTCGGCAGGATCGCAGCATGACCTCCTCAGCGATCTTCCTCCACCCCGCTCCCGCCTCGCGTGTCCCGGCCTCACCCGACGACGCCGCCCTGTTCCATGCCGCTCACGGATCCCGGCGGGGTGCGGCGGAGGCGAGCCTCGTGCTCGTCCCGTTCCGGGCCGGCGCGCCGAGCGGTTCGCTCCGCTTCGAGCTGTCGGGTGCGGATCCGTCCCTGATCGCGCGGGCCTGCCTCGGTGCGCTCGGCCGGTTCGGGCGGGTGCGGCGAGCACTCGCGCTGGTGCATCCCGGCGAGGCGGGTCCGGAGTCGTGCGAGGGACTCGTCGCCGCCCTCGAGGAGCGTGCGCGCCGGCTCCCCGGCCTCGCCCTCCGCGTCGCCGTGCTCCCGTCGTCCGGCGGCGACGACGGGCTCGAGGCCGGCGACCGGGACGACCCGCGAGCGGTGGCCGCCGCGGTCGACCGTCTCCTCGACCGCCACCCGCGGGCCGAACTGCCCGACGTGCTGTTGCGCGGTGTCGACGACCTCCTCCGGCGAGCTCTCGCCGGTCCCGATCCCGAGATCCGGCCGGCGGGCCTGGCTGCGCTCGTCGTGGCCGTGCAGCGCAGCCGCGGTGCGGACCGCGTGCTGCGGTCGGCGCGGAGCGGTGACCCCGGCGCGGCGGGAGCGCTCGCCCCACTGCTCCGCCGTGCCGCCGTCGTCGCACCCGCGAGCGAGCGAGCCGGAGTGCTCGTCCTCCTCGCGCGGATCCTGGCCGGTGAGGGCCGTGCCGACGAGGCCGGACGGCTCGCCGACGAGGCCGTCGCTCTCGATCCGCACCACGCAGGTGCGCGCCGGGTCGCGGCCGCACTCGCCGCCGATCGGCGGGAGCGCGCCGCGTGAGGTCGCTAGAGCCGCGACCAGGCCTCGGTGAGAACGCTCCGGAGGATCTGCTCGATCTCGTCGAACTCGCGCGGGCCGATGGTGAGCGGCGGTGCGAGCTGCACGACGGGATCGCCTCGGTCGTCCGCCCGGCAGTACAGCCCCGCGTCGAAGAGCCCCTTCGAGAGGAATCCGCGCAGCAGCCGCTCCGACTCGTCCTCGTCGAACGTCTCCTTCGTCGCCTTGTCCTTCACCAGCTCGATGCCGAAGAAGTAGCCGTCGCCCCGGACGTCGCCGACGATCGGCAGGTCGAGCAGCTTCTCGAGCGTGGACCGGAAGACGGGCGAGTTCTCTCGCACGCGCTCGTTCAGGCCCTCCTCCTCGAAAATGTCGAGGTTCTCGAGCGCGACCGCGGCCGAGACGGGGTGGCCGCCGAAGGTGTAGCCGTGCGGGAAGACGACCTGACCGTGGCGGAAGGGCTCGTAGATCCGATCGCTGACGATCGTCGCGCCGATGGGGGAGTAGCCGCTGGTCATCCCCTTCGCGCAGGTGATCATGTCCGGCACGTAGCCGTACTCGTCGCAGGCGAACATGTGCCCGATACGGCCGAACGCGCAGATCACCTCATCGGACACCAGCAGCACGTCGTGCTTGTCGCAGATCTCGCGGACCCTCTGGAAGTACCCGGGAGGGGGCGGGAAGCAGCCGCCCGAGTTCTGCACGGGTTCCAGGAACACGGCGGCCACCGTGTCCGGCCCCTCGAACTCGATCATCTCCTCGATGCGGTTCGCCGCCCACAGGCCGAACGCCTCGAGGTCGTCGCCGTGCTCGGGAGCCCGGTAGAAGTTGGTGTTGGGGACACGGAAGCCGCCCGGCACCAGCGGTTCGAACATCGACTTCATCCCGGGGATGCCCGTGATCGCGAGCGCTCCCTGGGGAGTGCCGTGATACGCGACCGAGCGCGAGACGACCTTGTGCTTGCCCGGCTTGCCCTGCAGCTTCCAGTAGTGCTTGGCGAGCTTGAACGCCGTCTCCACCGCCTCGCCGCCGCCGGTCGAGAAGAAGACCCGGTTCAGGTCGCCCGGCGCGTGGTCGGCGAGCCGGTCGGCCAGCTCGATCGCCGAGGGGGTCGCGTAGGACCAGAGCGGGAAGAAGGAGAGCTCGGACGCCTGCTTCGCCGCGGCCTCCGCCAGTCGGCGCCGCCCGTGTCCCGCATTGACGACGAAGAGGCCGGACAGGCCGTCGAAGTACTTGCGCCCGGTGCTGTCCCAGATGTGGTGTCCCTCGCCGCGCGTGATGATCGGCACGCCCGCGCCGGAGTCCATCGTCGACTGACGGGTGAAGTGCATCCAGAGGTGGTCCTTCGCCTTCTTCTGCAGGGAGGCGTCGTCGATCCCCCCAGGCGCGTCGGTCCCGCGGACGGGATCGCCCGACTCGAGGCCGGAGGTCGAGAAGGCTGTCTCGGTGGTCATCTTTTACCGCGTTCCCCAGTTGTAGAACTGCTTGTGGAGCTTCAGATAGACGAAGGTCTCGGTCGAGAGCACGCCGGGAAGCGACCGGATCTCCTGGTTGAGCAGGGCGATCAGATCGTCGTCGTTCTCGCACACGACCTCGGCGAGGATGTCGAAGGAGCCGGCCGTCAGCACGACGTAGTCGACGGCGGGGATGGAGGCGAGCCGGTCCGCGACGTCGCGGGTGTCGCCGGTGACGCGCACACCGATCATCGCCTGGCGGTAGAATCCGAGCTGCATCGGATCCGTCACCGCGACGATCTGCATGACGCCCGACTCGGTGAGCTTCTGCACCCGCTGCCGGACGGCCGCCTCGCTCAGGCCCACGGCCTTGCCGATCTCGGCGTACGAGCGCCGACCGTCGGCCTGCAGCTGCTCGATGATCGCCTTCGACACCTCGTCGAGCTGGACAGGACGCTGAGAGGGCGGGCGAGACGGGGCCATGCGGCGATTCTGGCAGTCCTCGAGTGCCCGGGCAAGTGGATCCGCACGTCGGAGCTCGCTCCGGCATCGGATCCGGTGGTCTGAGCGTGGTCCCGTCTGCGCGACGGACATCGGGCGACAGCGATGGCGGCCGGCTCGGCGGAGGGCCGTCAGCGACTACCATCGGGAGGCGGCCGGGCACCCCTGGAGCCGGCGGTCACGGGCCGTCGGACCGGACGGCTGCGGGCCACGGGGATGCGAGGAGCAGCGATGACGCAGATCGGCCGCAGCCGCGCGTCCGTCACCGTCCCCGTCTCCGCCTGGAGCTCCGACGCACCCTCGGCCGAAGTCACCCTCGGCTGGGCCGCGCGCACCGAGACCGGCCACGTGCGCAGCGCGAACGAGGACAGCTACCTCGCCAAGAGCCCGCTCTTCGCTGTCGCCGACGGGATGGGCGGGCACGCGGCAGGAGAGGTCGCCAGCGACGCGGTCGTGTCGCGCCTGTCCACCGCGGCGCTCGGCGCGACCGTCGGAGCGGAGGAGATCGACCGGGCGCTTCGGGAGGCGGTCGGGGACATCGCCCGGCAGTCGCACACGGCCGACGTCGGCACCGGGACCACGGTCACCGGGATCGCGCTCACGGTGGTCGGGGGAGAGCCCTACTGGTCCGTCTTCAACATCGGCGACTCGCGCGTGTACCTGAGCGTCGCCGGGACCCTCGTGCAGCTCACCGTGGACCACTCCATCGTCCAGGAGCTGGTCGACGCGGGCCTGATCTCCCGCGACGAGGCCGACGTGCATCCGCACAGCAACGTGATCACCCGCGCGGTCGGCTTCCACGAGGCGCCCGTCCCCGACTACCGGCTCGTGCCCGTCCTCGCCGGATCGCGTCTGCTGATCTGCTCGGACGGACTCACGAAGGAGCTGACCGATGCCGGCGTCGGCCACCTGCTCAGCGGCACCGGCTCCGCTCAGGAGGCGGCCGACGCCCTGGTCGACGCCGCGCTGGACAACGGCGGGCGCGACAACGTCACCGTGATCGTCGTCGACGTCCTCGCGGTCACCGGCGACGAGGAGGCCGGCGCACCGGTCTGACGAGCAGCGCCCCGGCACGGGGCGGCCGCGGTCGTGGTGCCGCCGGACCGCCCGCACGCGCCGAACGGCCGTACGACGGTCCGGCGCCTGCCGGTTCGCGTCGGGTTCGGCCGGCTCGGGGCTCCCCGCGCCGGCGCTGGGTACGATGGTGAGCGGAAGGGCGTTCTCGGTGATCTGCAGCACGTGTGGCTCCAACCTCGCTCCCGGGGCGATCCTCTGCGGCGAGTGCGGTTCGTCGGTGGCGGCGCATGCCACGACGGGTGCGTCCCGCCCCTCGTCCTCCGGCGACACGACGGTCCTCGACCCGTCCCGCCGTGCCTGGCTGCCGGGCCTGGCCCCCGGCCGGCACCGGCGTCCCGCCCCCGGCGCACCGATGGCGCCGCCCTCGCAGGGGCTCGTGCGCCTCAGCTTCGCGACCGGGCAGCACGCGATCGTGACCGGCAACGGCCTGATCGGACGCCAGCCGCTCCCGGACCCCAACGAGACGTTCCGGCACATCCTCGCGATCCCGGATCCGTCGCGATCCCTCTCCAAGACCCACCTCGAGTTCGGCTTCGACGAGGGCGGGCTCTGGGTCAGGGACCGCTGGTCGGCCAACGGGTCCGTGCTGGTCGCACCGACCCAGGCGCCGCTCCCGCTCGAGGCCGGCCGCCGCTACCGCGCGAAGCTCGGCAGCCGGATCCTGCTCTCCTCCGTCGAGATGGCGGTCGAGCGCGTCGACGGGTCCGCCGGCGGCTCGGGACGCCCGCCCCTCACCCGCTGACGGCACGGCCTCCGGGGACCGAATCGGCGGTCGACACGGACTCCGGGTGCGGAATTCGTGACGATCATGTTTCCGGATGAGCGTTCTCCTCCGTTCGCCGTGACAGGCGGATGAGCGCTGTGCCAGTATTTCCCCACGTTCGGCCCCCGAGGCACGAGCCCCGACGCAGTCAGGAGCCCCCGCCATGACCCGTCCCCTCCCGAGGGATCCCGTCCTCCGCCGGGCCGTCGCCGCGGCACGCTCGCACGAGCGCGAGCGCCGGGCGGTCCTCTCGCGTCGGGCGGTCCTCGGCGGGATCGGCCTCGGAGCGGGTGCCCTCGCCCTGGCCGCCTGCGCCCCGCAGACCCGTGCCGCTCCGACCGCCGCCGCCGACGGATCGGCCGGCGACCCGCGCCTGGTGTGGGACAACTGGCCCGCCTACATGGACGAGGACGACGACGGGAACCACCCCACGCTCCAGGGCTTCGAGGAGCAGACGGGCATCGCGGTGACCTACAACGTCGCCGTCGACGACAACAACTCGTACTACGGCAAGGTGAAGGACCAGCTCGCGCTCGGGCAGTACATCGGCGCCGACACGGTCTGCCTGACGGAGTGGATGGTCTCGCGCCTGGTCCGCCGCGGCTACGTGCAGGAGCTCGACCACGCGAACATCCCGAACATCGCCAACCTCACCCCCTCGCTGGCGAACCCCGACTTCGATCCGGGCCGCCGGCTCTCCCTCCCGTACCAGGCGGGGTTCTCGGGCATCTGCTGGAACAGGGAGAAGCTGCCGAAGGGCCTCTCGAGCATCGAGGATCTGTGGGATCCGTCGCTCCGCGGCCGCGTCGGCGTGCTGAGCGAGATGCGCGACACGATCGGGCTCATCATGCTCGCTCAGGGGACGGACATCGCCGGCTCCTGGGGCGACGACGAGTACATGAACGCGATCGACGTCTTCCGCGAGCAGGTCGACGCCGGACAGATCCGCAACATCAAGGGGAACGCGTACCTCAACGACCTGCAGAACGAGGACACCCTCGCGGCGATCTGCTGGTCCGGCGACATCACCCTGATCAACGCCGAGGCCGGCGACAAGTGGGAGTTCGCCTTCCCCGACTCGGGCGGCGCACTCTGGAACGACACCTTCGTGGTCCCGATGGGCTCCGAGCGCAAGGCCAACGCCGAAGCCCTGATGAACTACTACTACGAGCCCGAGGTCGCCGCCGAGGTGGCCGCCTGGGTCAACTACATCACCCCCGTGGATGGAGCGAAGGACGTCATGGAGAGCATCGATCCGGAGCTGGCCGAGAACCAGCTGATCTTCCCCGACGAGGACACGCTCGCGCAGGCGCACGTGTTCCGGACCCTGACCGCCGCGGAGGAGAAGGAGTACCAGGCCGAGTTCCAGAAGGTGCTCCTGGGCATCTGATGGCGATCGGGACCTTCGCCGAGAGCGGCGCCGACCTCCAGCTGGTCGGGATCAGCAAGCAGTACCCGGGCTTCACGGCCATCGACTCCCTGGACCTCACCATCCCGGCGGGCTCCTTCTTCGCCCTGCTGGGCCCCTCGGGCTGCGGCAAGACGACGACGCTGCGCCTGGTCGCCGGGCTCGAGGAGCCCTCCGCCGGCCGGATCCTCATCGGCGGGCGGGACGTCACCGAGACGAAGACGTACCAGCGGCCCGTCAACACCGTGTTCCAGTCGTACGCGCTGTTCCCGCACATGTCGATCCTCGAGAACGTCGCCTTCGGCCTGAAGCGGCGGAGGATCGCCGACCCCGTCGGCAAGGCGCACGAGGCGCTCCGCCTGGTCGAGCTCGACCACCTCGCCCAGCGCCGCCCCGCGCAGCTCTCCGGTGGTCAGCAGCAGCGGGTCGCCCTCGCGCGCGCCCTCGTCAACCGGCCCGCCCTGCTCCTGCTCGACGAGCCGCTCGGCGCCCTCGACCTCAAGCTCCGCCGGCAGATGCAGCTGGAGCTCAAGTCGATCCAGGAGGAGGTGGGCCTCACCTTCCTCCACGTCACGCACGACCAGGAGGAGGCCATGACGATGGCCGACACCGTCGCGGTGATGAACAAGGGCAGGATCGAGCAGATGGGCGCGCCGGAGGAGCTCTACGAGCTCCCGCGCACCGCGTTCGTCGCGAACTTCCTCGGCCAGTCCAACCTCTTCACGGGTGAGGTGGTCGGCAGCACCGACCGCGCACTCACCGTCGACGCGGGCGGGCACCGGATCGTCGTGCCCGTCGCCCGCTGCGCCCGCACGAGCGGGGAGATCACGGTCGGCGTCCGCCCCGAGAAGCTCCTGCTGCTGACGCAGGAGCCGCCGGCGGACTCCGGCCGGAACGTGCTCGGGCCCGGCCGAGTGGTCGACGTCTCCTTCAGCGGGGTCAGCACCCAGTACACGATCCGGATGCCGGGCCTGGGCCCGGTGGTCGTCTTCGCGCAGAACATGGTCTTCGGGCCGGTCGTCGGCGAGGGAGCGGAGGTGTGGGTCGGCTTCAGCACCGAGCACGGCTTCGGACTCGCGGACGAACCGGGCTCGGTCCCGCGCTTCGAGGCGGACGACTCCACCAGCGCCATCGCCGTGCAGCGCCGGGGGCTCCTGGCCGGTCGCAGCGGGGGAGCGTAGGCATGGCCTTCGCCGCCTTCGCCACGGGGCAGGCGGATCCTCAGGACGCTCCGGTCCGCCGGCGGTCGACGGTCGCGCTCGTCCTGCTGCTGCCGGGCATCGCCTACATGCTGCTGTTCTTCCTGGCGCCGCTGATCTCGCTCGTGCTCACGTCCTTCCAGGCCGAGGTGCCGGACGGGGACATCGGCGAGTACGCCCCCGGGTTCGCCTGGCAGAACTACCTCGTGGTGATGGGCGACTACTGGCCGCACGTGCTCCGCTCCTTCGGCTACGCGCTGATCGCGACGGTGCTCGCGCTGGTGATCAGCTACCCGCTGGCCTACTTCATCGGAGTGAAGGCGCGGCCCTGGCCGCTGCTGCAGAACCTGCTCCTCACGCTGGTGATCGCGCCCTTCTTCATCAGCTTCCTGCTCCGGACGCTGGCGTGGAAGCAGATCCTCGCGGACGAGAGCCCGCTCGTGCAGGCGCTCAAGGCCGTGGCGGTCCTGCCGAGCGACGGCCACCTCACGGGGACGCCGATCGCCGTGATCTTCGGCATCACCTACAACTTCATCCCGTTCATGACGCTGCCGCTGTACACGACGCTCGAGCGCCTCGACGTGCGCTTCCTGGAGGCAGGGTCGGATCTCTACGCGCACCCCGCCTCCGTGTTCTGGAGCGTGACCGTCCCCCTGTCGATGCCGGGCATCGTCTCCGGCACGCTGCTGACGTTCATCCCCGCGGCGGGCGACTACATCAACGCGAGCCGGGACTTCCTCGGCTCGTCGCAGACCTCGATGGTGGGCAACGCGATCGAGGCGAACTTCCTCACGCTCGAGAACTACCCGGCGGCCGCCGCGCTCTCGATCGTGCTGATGGCCGTGATCCTGGTCATCGTCGGCTTCTACGTGAAGCGCAGTGGAACGGAGGACCTCCTGTGACCGCGACGGCCGACCGTCCGCTCGCGAGCGCCCAGGAGGCGCTCGGCGCGTCGCCCCCCGCCCCGATCCGGGGCCGCCGCCGCTTCCGGGGCCTCGGGCTCGGCGTCTACACGGCGCTGGCGCTGCTCTTCCTGCTCATCCCTATCGGGTACACCTTCGTCTTCTCCTTCAACGACTCGGGGAAGAGCAACCTCGCCTGGCGCGGGTTCACCCTCGACAAGTGGGTGTCGGCCTGGACCAGCGAGGAGGTGATGACCGCCTTCGGGAACAGCCTGCTGGTCGGTGTGATCGCCACCGTGCTGGCCACTGCGCTCGGCACCATGATCGCCATCGCGCTCGTGCGGTTCCGCTTCCGGTTCCGGTCGGCGATCAGCCTGCTGCTGTTCCTCCCCATGGCGACTCCGGAGGTGGTGCTCGGAGCCGGCCTCGCCGCGCAGTTCCTCAGCGTGGGCGCCGAGAAGGGGCTGGTCACGATCGTGCTGGCGCACACGATGTTCTGCATCAGCTTCGTCGTGGTCACCGTGAAGGCGCGGGTGGCGAGCCTGGACCCGAAGCTGGAGGAGGCGGGACGCGACCTCTACGCGTCGCCGAACCAGGTCTTCTGGCGGATCACCTTCCCGCTGCTGCTGCCCGGCATCCTCGCCGCGGCGCTGCTCTCGTTCGCGCTGAGCTTCGACGACTTCATCATCACGAACTTCAACTCCGGATCGGTCACCACGTTCCCGAAGTACATCTACATCGCGGCGGCGCGCGGCATCCCGGCGGAGGCGAACGTCATCGCATCGGCGGTGTTCGTCCTGGCGATCCTCGTGGTGGTGATCACGCAGGTCTCCGCGGCGGCCCGGGCGAAGCGCCTCGCGCGCGAGCAGTAGCTCAGGGCGTGCCGGGACGTGCGGTCAGACGTAGGAGGCGCGGATCGCGCCGACCGGGCGCCCGCCGCCCGACACGACCGGGTTCAGCCGCACCAGCACGTCGTTCGCCGCGGTCCGGTCCACCGCGTCCGCCTCGACCAGGAGCTTCAGCGCGACCACGGTCGCGGCGCGGAGGCTCCCGTCGAGGATCTTCAGGGCGACGGTGGTGCCGTCGGGCGAGGCCATCACGAGCACGCCCTCGGCGCCGAGCTTGGCGACCAGGCCCAAGCGCTCGATCACGACGGTGTTGTCCCGGCCCGGGCCGTCGATCGCCCACGCGTTCTCGAGGATCGCGGCCGTGAGGACGCCGGCCTGGCGGTAGAGGCCGAACGGTGAGGCGGGGGAGGAGGACACGATCCGCGAGACGCCCTTCGCCAGCGCGGTCAGAGGAAGGGCGTGCACGGGAGCTCCGCAGCCGTCGATCCCCGAGGCCACGACGCGCTCGCCGGTGAGGCGCTCGATCGTGTCGACGATGTGCTGCTGCAGCGGGTGCGTCCGCTCGAGGTAGTCCTCGGTGCTCCAGCCGTTCTGCACGCAGGCCAGCAGCATCGCCGCGTGCTTGCCCGAGCAGTTCATGTAGAGCGGGTCCGGAGTCGCGCCCGCCCGCAGCAGCTGAGCGCGGGTCCCGGAGTCGCCGGGCCAGTCGGCCGGGCACTGCAGGGCGGTGTGGTCCAGGCCGGCGCGGAAGAGCAGGTTCTGCACCAGCGCCACGTGCTGGGGGATGCCGGCGTGGCTCGCGGTGGCGATGACCGCCTCCGCGCCGTTCAGCTCGACTCCGGCGGTCATCACCGCGAGGGCCTGGAACGGCTTGAGGCAGGAGCGGGGGAAGACGGGAGCCGTCGGGGTGCCGAGGCTGCGGGCGACGCGGCCCTCGGAGTCGAGGAGGACGGCGGAGCCGGCGTGGCGCGACTCGACGAACCCGGATCGCTCGACGACGGCCAGCTCGACGGACTCGGCGACGGTGAAGGTTCCTGCTGGCATCCCCCCATCCTGCCCGATGCGCCGCCCGGTCCCGCGCTCCCGGAGACGCCGAAGGCCACCGGGGAGCGCCTCGGCGCCCGCGGTGGCCTTCGGAGGATCGCGCCTAGAGGGTGGCGAACGCGTCGGCGATGACCGACACGGCGTCGTCGAGCAGCTCGTCGGTGAGGGCGAGGCTCGGCAGGAAGCGGACCACATTGCCGTAGGTGCCGGCGCTCAGCACGAGGACCCCGTGCTGGGCGGCGTAGTCGATGATCGCCTGGACCGCGACGGCGTTCGGCTCCTTCGTGGTGCCGGCGGTGCCGGGCTGCACGAGCTCCATCGCCATCATCGCGCCGATGCCGCGGACGTCGCCGATGATGTCGTAGCGCTCCTGCAGGCCTCGCAGCGCCGCGCCCAGGCGGGCGCCGATCCGGTCGGCCTCGGCGAGGAGGCCCTCGCGCTCGATGCGCTCGAAGACCGCGACGGCGGCGGCGGCGGCGACGGGGTTCCCGCCGAAGGTGCCGCCCAGTCCGCCGGCCTGCGCCGAGTCCATGATCTCGGCGCGGCCCGTCACACCCGCGAGCGGCAGGCCGCCGGCGATGCCCTTGGCCGAGAGGACGAGGTCGGGGACGAGGCCGAGGTGCTCGCTGGCGAACCAGGCGCCGGTGCGGGCCATGCCCGACTGGATCTCGTCGGCGACGAAGACGATGCCGTTGGCCGTGCACCACTCCTGCAGTGCCGGGAGGAAGCCGTCGGCGGGGACCATGAAGCCGCCCTCGCCCTGGATGGGCTCGGCGACGAGGCAGGCCAGGGCGGAGGCGCCGACGGTCTTCTCGAGGTACGAGATCGCGCGCTGGGCGGCCTCGGCTCCCGACAGGCCGTCGTGGTACGGGTACGAGCTCGGGGCGCGGTGGACGTCGCTGGCGAAGGGGCCGAAGCCCAGGCCGTAGGGCAGCGCCTTGAAGTTCATGGCCATCGTGAGGTTCGTGCGGCCGTGGTACGCGTGGTCGAGCACCGCGACGCCCGGGCGGCCGGTGTGCTTGCGCGCGATCTTGACGGCGTTCTCGACCGCCTCGGCACCGGAGTTGACCAGGACGGTCTTCTTGGCGAAGTCGCCGGGGGTGTGCTGGGCCAGCAGCTCCGCGACGCGGATGTAGGGCTCGTACGGAGTGACGGTGAAGAGGGTGTGCGTGAGGCGCGCGAGCTGCTCCGCGGCGGCCGCGACGACGGAGTCGTCGGTGTGCCCGATCGTCGTGACGCCGATGCCGGCGCCGAGGTCGATGAAGCTGTTGCCGTCGACGTCGACCAGGATCGCGCCGTGCGCGCGGTCGATGTAGACGGGGAGCGCGGTGCCGACGCCGGTGGGCACGACGGCGAGGCGGCGCTCGTGCAGGGCCCGGGATCGCGGCCCGGGGATCTCGGTCGCGACGCGCCGCTCCTGGGGGACTGCGGACGTGGGAACCTGGGGGGCGAGCGTGTCTGTCATGGTCCTCGGAGTCTACCCGCGGGGGTTCCGCGTCCAGAGGTCCAGACCGGCGCGACCGGCCTGATCCACCGCCGTCGAGGAGGAGCCCGATGAAGTCCGAGCACGAGTACGCGGTGTCCGTCGTCTGGGAGGGCGACCGGGGCACCGGCACGAGCGGCTATCGCGAGTACGGGCGCCAGCTGACCGTCACGGCGGAGGGCCCGGCGCCCATCCTCGCCTCGGCCGACACGCCCTTCCGGGGCGACGCCGACCGCTGGAACCCGGAGCAGCTGCTCCTCGCGGCGCTCGCGCAGTGCCACCTCCTCTCCTACCTGCACGTGGCGGTCAAGAACGGAGTCGTCGTCACCGGCTACACGGACGACGCGGTGGGCTCGATGCTGCAGGAGGGGGAGAGCGGCCGCTTCACCTCGGTGACCCTCCGGCCCCGCGTCACTGTCGCCGAGGAGTCGATGGTGGCGATCGCCCAGACGCTGCACGCCGAGGCCTCCCGGCTCTGCTTCATCGCCAACTCGGTGAACTTCCCCGTCGCCCACGAGCCGGAGGCGTCCGCGCGCTGAGGCTCAGCGGCGCTCGTGCGGGAGCGCCCGGCGGATGCGCTCGACCGTGGTCGTCGGCGGCGACTCGTTGTACGCACCGGCGAGCTCCTGCCCGGAGAGCGCGTGGACGGCCGCCATCACCTCGTCGGTGGCGTGGCGTCGGGCGCGGCCGGAGTCGGCGGAGCCGTGCCGCGAGAGGTCCAGCGGAGCCCCGAAGCGGACCGTGATCCGGTGCAGGCGCGGCACCCTCGTGCCCACCGGCTGGAGCTCCTGCGTGCCGATCATGCCGACGGGGACCACCGGCGCGCCCGTGGTGAGGGCGAGCCATGCCACTCCGGTGCGGCCCTTGTAGAGGCGCCCGTCGCGGGAGCGGGTGCCCTCGGGGTAGACGGCGAACGCCTCGTCCCGCTCGAGGATCGCCCGGCCGAGGTCCAGCGCCTCCTGAGCGGCCTGGCCGGCGCCGCGCTCGACCGCGACGGCTCCGACGCTCGTGAAGAACGCGCGCGAGAGGGCGCCCCGCACGCCGGTCCCCGTGAAGTAGTCCGACTTGGCCAGGAACTGCACCGGCCGCGGGGCGAGCAGCGTCAGCACCGGGGAGTCGATGAACGAGAGGTGGTTGGCCGCCAGGATCACGCGTCCCTCGGCCGGGACGTTGTCGCGCCCCTCCACGATCGGCCGGTAGACCAGCCGGCCGACGCCGCCGATGGACAGGCGCGCCAGACGCGCGGAGAGGCCGATCCCCGGGGGAGTCGGCCTCTCGTGGTCGTCGTCGATCCGCATTCCGACGAAGCTACCGGGGCGTCCATGCCGCTCCGGTCATGCGGCGGATCAGCCGAACTGGGCGAGCGCCTCCTCGATGACCGTCGCGGCGTCGTCGATGAGCTCCTCGCTGATGACCACGCTCGGCATGATCCGCAGCACGCTGTCCCAGCTGCCCGCGTCGAGGACGATCACGCCGTTCGTGGTGGCGTGCTTCAGGATCGCCGTGAGCGCCTCCGGGTACTGCTTCTTCGTGCCCGGGTGGACGAGCTCGACGCCCCACATGGCGCCCTTGCCGCGGACCTCGCCCACGACCGCGAAGCGCTCGGCCCAGTCGCCGATCCGCGCCTGCAGCAGGCGCTCGACCCGCTGCGCGTCCTCCAGCAGGCCCTCGGACTCGATCGCCTCGAACGTCGCGAGCGCCGCGGCGGTGGAGACGGGGTTGCCGCCGAACGTGCCGCCGATGCCGCCGGGCTGCACGGCGTCCATGATCTCGGCGCGGCCGGTGACGGCGGCGAGCGGGAAGCCGCCGGCGATGCCCTTGGCCGTCGTGATGAGGTCCGGGACCACGCCGTGGTGCTCGATGGAGTACCAGGTGCCGGTGCGGGCGATGCCGGCCTGGATCTCGTCCGCGACGAAGACGATGCCGTTCTCGGTGCAGAACTCGGACAGGCGGCGGAAGTAGCCCGGCGCCGGGATGATGATGCCGCCGTCGCCCTGGATCGGCTCGACGAAGAGCGCGGCCAGCTCCTGCGCGCCGATGTGGGTGGTGATGTAGTCGATGGTGCGCTCGGCCGCCTCCTCGCCCGTCATGCCCTCGGGGTCGCGGAACGGGTAGCTGATCGGGAGGCTGTAGATCTCTCCTGGGAAGGGGCCCATGCCCGCGCGCTCCGGCCAGGGGCGGTAGGTCATCGCCATCGTGAGGTTGGTGCGGCCGTGGAAGGCGTGGTCGAGCGTCGCGATGGCGCGGCGGCCGGTGAACTTCCGCGCGATCTTGACGGCGTTCTCGACCGCCTCCGCGCCGGAGTTGACCAGGATCGAGTGCTTCTCGAAGTCCCCGGGGGTGATCTCGGCGAGCTTCTCGGCGACCCGGACGTAGTTCTCGTACGGAGTGACGGTGAAGAGGGTGTGCGTCAGCTTCTCGGCCTGCGCGGCGGCCGCCGCGGCGACCGCGGGGTGCGCGTGGCCGATGGTGGTCACTCCGATGCCGCAGCCGAGGTCGATCAGGCGGTTGCCGTCGACGTCGACCAGGACCGCGCCCGACGCGTGGTCCATGTAGATGTTCGCGAGCGTCCCGGCGCCGCGGGAGACGCTGGCGACGCGGCGCTCCTGGAGGGCGACGGAGCGCGGGCCGGGGAGCTCGGTGACGAGCTCTCGGGACTGGGGGACCGAGAATTCACGCATGCCCCGATGGTAGGCCTGGGACCGTTCGAGGACCCGCACCCAGCGCGTTGCGAGGCGCGCCGTGCAGGATGGAGGCGATCCCCGAACGTCCACCGGCCGCCGCCGGTCACGAAAGGTGCCCCTGTGCGCAGAACCCTCGCGATCCTCGCCGTCCTCGGCGCCTGCCTGAGCCTGGCGGCCTGCACCCCCGGGGAGCCGGATGCAGCGCCGTCCGCCTCCGCCACCCCGCTCGGCTGCGCGACCGAGGGCGAGGCGACCGCCGCGGTGCAGACCAGCGGCGACTTCGCCACCAAGCCGGTCACCGTGTTCCCCAGCCCGGTCAGCGTGGACGCCACCGAGCGCTCCGTCGCGATCGAGGGCACCGGCGAGGAGGTCGCCGAGGGCGACACCGTGCTGGTCGACTACACGCTCTACAACGGGACGAGCGGTGCCGAGTTCTCGGCGAGCAGCTACGCGTCCGGTGGCCGCGCGGCCTTCGAGGTCGACACCGACCAGTACCTCGCCGGCCTCGTGAAGGCCGTCAACTGCGCGACCGTCGGCTCGCGCGTCGTCGCCGTCGTTCCCCCGGCCGACGCGTTCGGCGACGCCGGGCAGAGCCAGTTCGGCATCGCCGCGACCGACTCGATCGTCATGGTGATCGACGTCGAGCAGATCGTGCCGACCGCCGCCGACGGCGAGCCGCAGCCCCCGGTCGACGGCCTGCCGACGGTGGCGCTCGCCGAGGACGGGGCGCCCACCGTCACCATCCCCTCGACCGACCCGCCCGCCGACCTGCAGCTCGCCGTCCTCAAGAAGGGGAGCGGCGCGACCGTGGCCGACGGCGACCAGCTGATCGTGCAGTACCAGGGCGTGGTCTGGGGCACCGGCGAGGTGTTCGACCAGAGCTGGGGGAAGCCCGCTCCCGCCGCCTTCGGCACCGGCGACGTAATCGAGGGCTTCAAGGAGGCCGTGGTCGGCCAGACCGTCGGCTCGCAGGTGCTGGTCACCATCCCGCCGTCGAAGGGCTACGGCGACCAGGGCAACCAGAACGCGGGGATCAGCGGGACCGACACCCTCGTCTTCGTGGTCGACATCCTCGCCATCAGCTGACCGGGAGGCGCTGGGTGCTCCGTGCCAGGATGGGCGGATGCGCAGGGTCATCATCCTCGGCTCGACCGGGTCCATCGGCACGCAGGCTCTCGACGTCATCGGCGCGAACCGCGAGCGGTTCGAGGTCGTCGGCCTCGCCGCCGGCTCGAACCGGGCGGCGGTCGCCGAGCAGGCGTCCGCGTTCGGCGTCGAGCACACGGCGTTCGGCGCGGAGGAGGCCGAGCAGCTGATCCGCTCGGTCGACGCGGACGTCGTGCTGAACGGGATCACCGGCTCGGTGGGGCTCGGCCCGACGCTCGCGGCGCTCGAGGAGGGCAGGACGCTCGCCCTCGCCAACAAGGAGTCGCTGATCGTCGGCGGCGAGCTCGTCACCTCGCTCGCCGGTCCCGGCCAGATCGTGCCGGTCGACTCCGAGCACTCCGCGATCGCCCAGGCCCTCCTCGCGGGCGAGCACCGCGAGGTCCGCCGCCTCGTGCTGACCGCGTCCGGCGGGCCGTTCCGGGGACGCGACCGCGCCTCCCTCCGCGACGTCACCCCGGCGCAGGCGCTCGCGCACCCGACCTGGGACATGGGCCTGGTCGTCACGACCAACTCCTCCACCCTGGTCAACAAGGGGCTCGAGGTGATCGAGGCGCACCTGCTCTTCGACGTCCCCTACGACCGGATCGACGTCACCGTGCACCCGCAGTCGGTGATCCACTCGATGGTCGAGTACGTCGACGGCTCGACGATCGCCCAGGCCTCGCCGCCGGACATGCGGCTCCCGATCTCGCTCGGCCTCGACTGGCCGCACCGCGTCGCCGGGGTCGGCGTCCCGCTCGACTGGACCCGCTCCCACTCCTGGACGTTCGAGCCGCTGGACGAGGAGGCGTTCCCCTCGGTCCGGCTCGCGAAGCGCGTCGGGGAGGCGGGCGCCTCCTACCCGGCCGTGTTCAACGCGGCGAACGAGCAGGCCGTGCAGGCGTTCCACGCGGGGCGGATCGGCTACCTCGACATCCTCGAGACGGTGGAGGCGGTGGTCGACGCGCACAGCGTCGACGGCACGCTGACCCGCGAGTCGCTGGCCGCGGCGGAGGAGTGGGCGCGCCGCACGGCGGACGAGCGGATCGCCGGAGTCTGACCAGGGGTCATCCGGACGGGCTCCGTCTCCGCGGATCCGTGTCGGCGGACGTCGCGCCGCTGATCCGCTCGGCCGCGGAGTTCATCGGATCCGTGCAGGCGCACCCCAGCGTGGACGGGCGGGCCCGGCCTACAGTGTGTCGGTGGAATCCGTGCTGCTCTTCGTCCTCGGCGTCGTCATCATCGCCGTCGGCGTCGCCCTCTCCATCGCCCTGCACGAGGTCGGGCACCTCCTCCCCGCCAAGCTGTTCGGGGTCAAGGTCACGCAGTACATGATCGGGTTCGGGCCGACCCTCTTCTCCCGGCGACGCGGCGAGACGGAGTACGGCGTCAAGGCGATCCCGCTCGGCGGCTACATCGCCATGATCGGCATGTACCCGCCGAAGCACCCGGGGGACCGGCCCACGGAGTCGAGCACAGGCTTCTTCAACGGCCTGGCGTCCTCCGAGGCCCAGCTCGAGGAGCCCCGGCGCGGCGCCTACGCCACGATGATCGACGAGGCCCGTGCCGCCAGCGCGGAGACGATCGGCGACGGCGAGGACCATCGCGCGTTCTACCGGCTCCCCGTGTGGAAGCGCGTGGTCGTCATGGCCGGCGGCCCCTTCATGAACCTCGTGATCGCCACGGTCCTCTTCACCGTCCTCCTCTGCGGCATCGGGATCCCGCAGAGCACCAGCACCCTCGCCGCGGTCTCGCAGTGCGTGGTCCCGGAGTCGCAGCGCGCGACCGCGACCTGCACCGCCGACGACCCGCTGGCACCCGGAGCCGCGGCCGGCCTGCTGCCGGGCGACACGATCACGGCGATCGACGGCACTCCGGTGAGCACCTGGAACGACCTGACCCCGATCATCCAGCGCTCCGCGGGCGTCCCGCTCAGCGTGTCCGTCCAGCGCGACGGCGCCCCGCTGACCCTCACGATCACCCCGGCCGAGAACGAGGTCGCGGTGACCGACGCGAACGGCGCCCCCGTCACCGACGCCTCCGGTGCGATCGAGACGCAGACGGTCGGCTTCATCGGCATCTCGCCCACGTCGGCCCTCGCGCAGCAGCCGGTCACCGCGGTGCCCGAGACGGTCTGGTCGAACATCACCAGCGTCGCCCATGTGATCCTCAACCTGCCGCAGCGCCTCATCGACGTCGCCCAGGCGGCGTTCGGCTCGGAGGCGCGCGACGCCAACGGCCCGATCAGCGTCGTCGGAGTGGGCCGGATCGCGGGCGAGATCGCCGCCTCCGACCAGCTCCCCGTCGTGTCGAAGGTGCAGACGATGGTCGGCGTCCTCGCCTCGCTCAACGTCGCCCTCCTCGTCTTCAACCTGGTGCCGCTGCTCCCCATGGACGGCGGCCACATCGCCGGCGCCCTCTGGGAGGGCCTGCGCCGCCGGATCGCCAAGCTCTTCGGACGCCGCGACCCCGGCCCCGTCGACATCGCCCGCCTGCTCCCGCTCACCTACGTCGTCGTCCTCGTCCTCGGCGGCATGAGCGCCCTCCTCATCTACGCCGACATCGTCAAGCCGATCACGCTGTTCTGAGTTGGATTCCACGCCGGGCCTCGCCCGGCGTGGCGCGGTCGGCTTCTCGGGGTGGGGGCGTGGGTGGAGCGGGGTGCGGACGGCCAGGGCGAATCGCTGGGACGCGATTCACCCGTTCGCCTCGAGGGTGGGAGGGCGGTCGCTGACCGGACTTGCGCGGTCGGCTTCACGAGGTGGGGCGTGGGTGGAGCGGGGTGCGGACGGCTGGGGCGAAACGCTGGGATGCGATTCACCCGTTCGCCTCGGGGCTGCGACCGTCTGAGGTGAATCGCTGGGACGGGATCGGCGGTTCGGCTCGGGAGCGAGGCGACCGCGGATCGTCGTGCGGTCTCGGGCTGAGAGCAGGTGCGGTGGACGGGTTCCGAGGCGCGCAGGAGGGGCGGCGGCTGGGAAGGTGCGGCGAGCGGACGAGGGGTCCCGCGGCGCGCGTACGATGGGGCGCGTGCCAGCAGTGAATCTGGGTCTTCCCAAGGTCCCCATGACCCTCGCCCCCCGCCGCAAGTCCCGCCAGATCAAGGTGGGCAAGGTGCTCGTGGGCGGTGACGCGCAGGTCAGCGTCCAGTCGATGTGCACCACACCGACGACGAACATCAACGCGACCCTCCAGCAGATCGCCGAGCTCACCGCGTCCGGCTGCGACATCGTCCGCGTCGCGGTGCCGAGCCGCGACGACGCGGAGGCGCTGCCGATCATCGCCAAGAAGAGCCAGATCCCGGTCATCGCCGACATCCACTTCCAGCCCAACTACGTCTACGCCGCGATCGACGCCGGCTGCGCCGCGGTCCGCGTGAACCCCGGCAACATCCGCAAGTTCGACGACCAGGTCGGCAAGATCGCCGCCGCCGCGAAGGCCGCCGGCGTCTCGATCCGCATCGGCGTCAACGCCGGCTCGCTCGAGCCGAGCATCCTGCAGAAGTACGGCAAGCCCACCCCCGAGGCCCTCGTCGAGAGCGCCGTCTGGGAGGCCAGCCTCTTCGAGGAGCACGACTTCCACGACTTCAAGATCTCGGTCAAGCACAACGACCCCGTCGTCATGGTGAAGGCCTACCGCCAGCTCGCCGAGCGCGGCGACTGGCCCCTCCACCTCGGCGTCACCGAGGCCGGCCCCGAGTTCCAGGGGACGATCAAGTCCGCCACCGCCTTCGGCATCCTCCTCGGCGAGGGCATCGGCGACACCATCCGCGTGTCCCTCTCGGCCCCGCCCGCGCAGGAGGTCAAGGTCGGCCTGCAGATCCTCCAGTCGCTGAACCTCCGCGAGCGCAAGCTCGAGATCGTCTCCTGCCCCAGCTGCGGCCGCGCGCAGGTCGACGTCTACACGCTCGCCAACGACGTCACCGCCGGCCTCGAGGGCATGAGCGTCCCGCTGCGCGTCGCCGTCATGGGCTGCGTCGTCAACGGACCCGGCGAGGCCCGCGAGGCCGACCTGGGCGTCGCCTCCGGCAACGGCAAGGGCCAGATCTTCGTCAAGGGCGAGGTCATCAAGACCGTCCCCGAGGCCGAGATCGTCCAGACCCTCATCGAGGAGGCCAACCGCCTGGCCGCCGAGATGCCGGCCGACGACACCTCGACCGGAGCCCCGGTCGTCACCGTCGGCGCGAACTGACGGCGCGGGGCGGATCGACGTGGTCCGCCCCGCACTGCGCCTCGCGCTCGTGGTCGTCGCCGCCGCGCTCCTCGCCTCCGGTGTCGCCGCGCTCCGCAGCGGCCCGTCCTCCGAGGCCGGCGAGTGCATCGACAGCCGCAGCCCGCAGGACCCCTTCGGCTGCGACCGCTGGGTGCTGACCGCGGCCGAAGGGGAGACCCCGTACACGGCCTGGGTCGAGGACGCCCGCGTCCGCCTCCGCTCCGAGAGCGTCGGGGGTGCGCCGACCCTGGTCGTCGGCACCGGCTGCCTCGTGGTCAGCGCCGCCTACCGGATCGACGACGGCGTGCTGATCCCCGGCGACGAGGTGACCGGCTCCGACACCTGCTCCGACACGCCGAGCCCCGAGGCCATCCGGCTCCGGGCGCTCCTCTCCGGCCCGATGACGATCGGCGGCACCCCCGACGACGTGCTGCTGGACGGCACGGGCGGAGCGGTCGTCTTCTCGCGGATCCCCGACTGAGGCTCCCGGCGCCCTCGCGAGCCGGGGGAGCGCAGCGGATAGGATCGTCCCTCGTGGTCACCCGTCTCTCGCATCTGTTCGTCCGCACGCTCCGGGAGGATCCCGCCGACGCCGAGGTCGCGGGCCACCGCCTCCTCGTCCGCGCGGGCTACATCCGCCGTCAGGCGCCCGGCGTCTTCGCCTGGCTGCCGCTGGGACTGCGCGTCAAGCGCCGCATCGAGCGGATCATCCACGAGGAGATGGAGGCCGCCGGCGCCCAGGAGGTGCATTTCCCCGCGCTCCTGCCCCGCGAGCCCTACGAGCTCTCGGGCCGCTGGACCGAGTACGGCGACGGCGTGTTCCGCCTGAAGGACCGCAAGGACGCCGACTACATGCTGGCTCCCACGCACGAGGAGTTCTTCACGCTGCTCGTGAAGGACCTCTACTCCTCCTACAAGGACCTGCCCCTGTCGATCTACCAGATCCAGGACAAGTACCGGGACGAGGCGCGGCCCCGCGCGGGCCTCCTGCGCGGCCGCGAGTTCACGATGAAGGACGCGTACTCCTTCGACTACACCGACGCCGGCCTCGACGCGAGCTACCAGCGCCAGCGCGACGCCTACGAGCGGATCTTCGCCCGTCTGGGCCTGGAGTACGTGATCGTGCAGGCCGACGCCGGAGCGATGGGCGGCTCCCGGAGCGAGGAGTTCCTGCACCCCACCCCCGTCGGCGAGGACACCTTCGTCCGGTCGGCGGGAGGGTACGCGGCGAACGTCGAGGCGTACCGCACGCCCGTCCCCGCGGCGCTGCCCGTCGAGGGCCTGCCCGAGGCGCGCGTCTTCGACTCGCCCGACACCCCGACCATCCAGACCCTGGTCGACCTGGCGAACGCGACGCAGCCCCGCCCCGACGGCCGCGCCTGGACCGCCGCCGACACCCTGAAGAACGTCGTCCTCGCGCTCACCGCGCTCGACGGCACCCGCGAGCTCGTGATCGTCGGCCTGCCCGGCGACCGCGACGTCGACCTCAAGCGCGCCGAAGTGGCGTTCGCCCCGGCCGAGGTCGAGGCCGCCACGGCGGAGGACTTCGCGAAGCACCCCGGACTGGTCAAGGGCTACATCGGACCCTGGTCGGCCGAGGGAGCCGTCCTGGGCGAGGAGTCGGCGACCGGCGTCCGCTACCTGCTCGACCCGCGCGTGGTCGACGGCACCGCCTGGATCACCGGGGCCAACGTCTCCGGGCAGCACGTCCTCGACCTGGTCGCCGGCCGCGACTTCCACGGCGACGCCACCGTCGAGGTCGCGGACGTCCGCACCGGCGACGAGGCGCCCGACGGCTCGGGCCCGATCGAGACCGCCCGCGGCATGGAGATCGGCCACGTCTTCCAGCTCGGCCGCAAGTACGCCGACGTCCTCGGGCTGAAGGTGCTCGACGAGAACGGGAAGCTGGTCACCGTCACGATGGGCTCCTACGGCATCGGCGTGACCCGCATCCTCGCCATCATCGCCGAGGCCACCCACGACGACCGCGGACTGCTGTGGCCCGCGAACGTCGCGCCGTTCGACGTGCACGTCATCGCGACCGGCAAGGACGCGGCGGCTCTCGAGCTCGCCGAGTCGGTCGGCGCCTCCCTCGAGGCCGCCGGCCGCGACGTGCTGATCGACGACCGCCCGAAGGTCTCGCCCGGCGTCAAGTTCGGCGACGCCGAGCTGATCGGGGTGCCCGCGATCGTCATCGCGGGGCGAGGAGCGGCAGACGGGATCGTCGAGCTGTGGGACCGCCGGTCCGGCGAGCGCGAGCAGCTCCCGGTCGCCGAGGCGCTCGCCCGGCTGGGCGCCTAGACCCGACACGCCGAGGGCCCCGCCACCGCTTCCCGCGGCAGGCGGGCCCCTCCGTTCCTCGGCAGGAACCGCGGGTGGAACCCCGGGCCGCGTCGGGTACCCTTGAGGGCTGATCCGGGTGAGAGCCCGGCAGGCGAACGAGCGCGGTCACCACCGCGGCATCCAAGTGAATAGAGAGAAAGGCCCGCCCGTGGACATCGACCTGAGCGTTCTGCGACTCATGGAGCGCGAGCGCGAGATCCCCTTCGAGGAACTCGTGCAGATCATCGAGCAGGCGATCCTGACCGCCTACCTCAAGCACATCGGCCAGGCCGACGACGCCGACAAGGCCACCGCCGTCGACGCGCGCGTGCACCTCGACCGCAAGACCGGTCACGTCTCGGTCTTCGTGCCCGAGCTCGACGAGGAGGGCGCCGTCGTGGGCGAGGCCGAGGACTCCCCGCGCGACTTCGGCCGCATCGCCGCCTTCGCCGCGAAGCAGGTCATCAACCAGCGCCTGCGCGACATCGCCGACGAGCACGTGCTCGGCGAGTTCAAGGGCCGCGAGGGCGACATCGTCGCCGGCGTCATCCAGCAGGGCCCCAATCCGCGGATGATCCACGTCGACCTCGGCTCCATCGAGGCGATCCTCTCGCCCGAAGAGCAGGTGCCCGGCGAGGACTACAGCCACGGACGCCGCATCCGCGTCTACGTCACGAGCGTCGGCCGCGGACCCAAGGGCCCGTCGGTCCAGGTGTCCCGCACCCACCCGTCGCTGGTGCGCAAGCTGTTCGCCCTCGAGGTCCCCGAGATCGCGTCCGGCGTGGTGGAGATCGTCTCCCTCGCCCGCGAGGCCGGCCACCGCACCAAGATCGCGGTGCGCGCGACCGAGCCCGGCGTGAACGCCAAGGGCGCCTGCATCGGCGAGCTCGGCCAGCGCGTGCGCGCGGTGACCGCCGAGCTCAACAACGAGAAGATCGACATCGTCGACTACTCCTCCGACCTGCCGACCTTCGTCGCCAGCGCGCTCTCGCCCGCCAAGGTGACCAGCGCGTTCGTGATCGACCAGAGCCTCAAGGCCGTCCGGGCGCTCGTCCCCGACTACCAGCTCTCGCTCGCCATCGGCAAGGAGGGCCAGAACGCCCGCCTCGCCGCCAAGCTGACCGGCGCGAAGATCGACATCCAGCCCGATTCGGTGATGGACGGGGAGTGATCCCCGAGCATCGGCCGTGCGGGGGAGCGGTCCCGGAGGGGAGGGAGTAGAGTGGAAGCCGTCAGAACGTGCGTCGGCTGCCGTCTGCGCGCCCCCCGGGCCTCTCTTCTGAGGCTGGTCCTCCACTCGAACGTCCTCGCGGTAGACCCGCGTGCCGTCCGTCCTGGTCGGGGAGCGTGGCTCCACGACACAGCCGACTGCTACGAGCTCGCGGTCAAGCGCCGCGCGTTCGGAAGAGCGTTCCGGACACGCGAGAGCGTGGACGCGAGCGAGCTGGAGCAGTACATCGCACGATCCGACCGGCTCGGCCCCTCGACCGGAGGGGCCGGAGCAGCGCACGATCACACCATAGAGAACAGGCAGAACGGCCCGTGAACTGATCATGAGCGAAGACTGATGAGCGGCTCGAAATGAGACCCGTCCGTTCGTGACGCCTGCCCCCGTCTTGGGTGCAGGCCCAAGACAGGAGAGAAGTGGCAAAACCACGCGTACACGAGATCGCATCCGAACTGGGTGTCGATAGCAAGGTCGCACTTGCGAAGTTGAAGGAGCTCGGCGAGTTCGTCAAGGGCCCGTCCTCGAGCATCGAACCCCCGGTGGCGCGCAAGCTCCGCCAGGCCCTCCAGGGCCAGGGCGGTTCCTCCGCGGGAGCGTCGGCGACCCCGGCCGCCCCCGCCGCCGGCGCCCGTCCCGGGGCCCCGCGCCCCTCCGGCGCGCGTCCGTCCGCGCCCACGCCCGGACCGGCCAAGCCGCCCGCTCCGGCGCCGGCACCGCCGATGTCGGTCGCCGAGCGCCAGGCCCAGGCTCAGGCCGCCCAGGAGGCCGCGGCCGCTCAGCGCGCTCAGGCAGCCAAGGACGCGCCCGCCGAGGCCGCCGCTCCGGCTCCGACCGAGGCCCCCGCGGCTCCGGCCGCCGCCGAGAAGCCGGCGTCCGGCGCGACCCCCGGCGGACCCAAGCCCGTGACCCCGCGTCCGGCTCCCGCCGCGAACACCCCGCGCCCCGGCGGCGCCTCGGGCGGCTCCAACCGCCCCGGCGGCACCCCGCGCCCGGGCAACAACCCGTTCGCCAGCAACCAGGGCATGGGACAGCGTCCCGCCGCCCCGCGCCCCGGCAACAACCCCTTCGCCAGCTCGCAGGGCATGGGATCGCGTCCGACCCCGGGCAACATCCCCCGCCCGGCTGCTCCGCGCCCCGGCGCGCCCCGACCCGGCGGACCCGGCATGGGCCAGCGCCCCGCCGGCTTCGGCCAGCGTCCCGGCGGACCCGGCGGCGGAGCAGGACGTCCCGGCGGTGCCGGTCGTCCGGCCGGCGGCGGCTTCCAGCGCCCCGGCGGCGCTCCCGGTGCCGGTGGCGGCTTCGCCCCGCGTCCCGGTGGCGGCGGCGGTCGCGGTCGCGGCCCCGGCGGTGGAACCGCAGGAGCCTTCGGTCGCGGCGGCGGCAAGAGCAAGGCCCGGAAGTCCAAGCGCACGAAGCGTCAGGAGTTCGAGCTCAGGGAGGCCCCGTCGCTCGGCGGCGTCAGCGTCCCCCGCGGCGACGGCAGGACGGTCATCCGTCTGCGCCGCGGCGCGTCGATCTCGGACTTCGCCGACAAGATCGAGGCCATGACCGGCGTGCCGGTGCCCCCCGGCAACCTGGTCACCGTCCTCTTCGCCCTCGGCGAGATGGCGACGGCGACCGAGTCGCTCGACGAGGCCACCTTCGAGGTGCTCGGCTCCGAGCTCGGCTTCAAGATCCAGGTCGTCTCGCCCGAGGACGAGGACAAGGAGCTCCTCGAGGGCTTCGGTCTCGACCTCGAGCAGGAGCTCGACGACGAGACGGACGAGGACCTCGAGATCCGTCCGCCGGTCGTCACCGTCATGGGTCACGTCGACCACGGAAAGACGCGCCTGCTCGACGCGATCCGCAACGCCAACGTCGTCGCCGGCGAGGCGGGCGGCATCACGCAGCACATCGGTGCGTACCAGGTCGTCGCGGAGCACGAGGGCATCGAGCGCCCGATCACCTTCATCGACACCCCGGGTCACGAGGCGTTCACCGCCATGCGAGCCCGCGGTGCCCAGGTCACGGACATCGCGATCCTCGTGGTCGCGGCGGACGACGGCATCATGCCGCAGACCATCGAGGCGCTGAACCACGCCCAGGCGGCCAACGTGCCGATCGTGGTCGCGGTGAACAAGGTGGACAAGCCCGACGCCAACCCGGCCAAGGTGCGTCAGCAGCTCACCGAGTTCGGGCTCGTCGCCGAGGAGTACGGCGGAGACGTCATGTTCGTCGACGTGTCGGCTCGCGCGGGCACCGGCATCCAGGACCTCCTGGACGCCGTGCTGCTCACCGCGGACGCCGGTCTCGACCTGCGCGCCAACCCCAACAAGGAGGCGCGCGGAGTCGCGATCGAGGCGAAGCTCGACAAGGGACGCGGTGCGGTCGCGACCGTGCTCATCCAGTCGGGAACGCTGCGCGTCGGAGACGCGATCGTCGCCGGAACGGCCTACGGCCGCGTCCGTGCGATGGCGGACGAGAACGGCAACGCCGTCCTCGAAGCCGTGCCGTCGCGTCCGGTGCAGGTGCAGGGACTCTCGTCCGTGCCCCGCGCCGGCGACACCTTCCTCGTCACCGAGGAGGACCGCACGGCCCGTCAGATCGCCGAGAAGCGCGAAGCCGCTCAGCGCAACGCCCTGCTGGCCAAGGCCCGCAAGCGCATCTCGCTCGAGGACTTCACCCGTGCTCTCGAGGAGGGCAAGGTCGAGTCGCTCAACCTCATCATCAAGGGCGACGTGTCCGGTGCCGTCGAGGCGCTGGAGGAGTCGCTCGTCAAGATCGAGGTCGACGACTCGGTGCAGCTGCGCATCATCCACCGCGGTGTCGGTGCGATCACGGAGTCGGACGTCAACCTCGCGACGATCGACAACGCGATCATCGTGGGCTTCAACGTCCGCCCCGACCCGAAGGCCCGCGAGCGCGCTGCTCGAGAAGGAGTGGACATCCGCTTCTACTCGGTCATCTACAACGCGATCGAAGAGGTCGAGAACTCGCTCACGGGCATGCTCAAGCCCGAGTTCGAGGAGGTCCAGTCCGGTGTCGCTGAGATCCGCGAGGTGTTCCGCTCCTCCAAGTTCGGCAACATCGCGGGTGTCATCGTCCGCTCCGGCACGATCACCCGCAACTCGAAGGCGCGCGTCATCCGTGACGGCGTCGTGGTCGGGGACAACCTGGCCATCGAGTCGCTGCGTCGCTTCAAGGACGACGTCACGGAGGTCCGTACGGACTACGAGGCCGGTATCGGTCTCGGAAAGTACAACGACATCCAGATCGGCGACGAGATCGAGACGATCGAGATGAAGGAGAAGCCGCGAGGCTGATCCGCTCCACTGGAAGGCCCGGGTCCGCCCGGGCCTTCCGGCGTCTCACGGCGCTGTTCGTGCGGGATCGGGAGGGGACTCTCGTCCTCTCGCGCCCTGCGGGAGGAATCGGGGGCGGCCCGTGTCCCGGAGGTGCGCACCCTCCAGAGGGCGCTTCCGCACCTCCGGGCGTGGAAGGCCGTCGAAGATCAGGCGCTCCCGTCTCGGTGGGTGCGCCCGCTGAGCGAGCAGCTCGTGAGCAGCGAGCCTGCGGGCGATGTCCGGCTCCCGATCCAGCACCTGAGCCTTCCCACCCCGGTCCCCGAGGATCAGGGAGCCGCGAGGAGGCACCCACCCGCGCCGTCGCAGACGCGCGGTCGAGGGGCATCACGCCCCAGAAGCAAGGCCCCCTCGGACGCGACCGGTCGTCCGGGCGGAGAGTGGTTGAATGGCGAGCTGAACGGTTCGCCGAGAGAGATGTGAGGACCAGCCATGGCAGATCCGGCCCGGGCGAGGAAGCTCGCCGAACGTATCCAGGTGATCGTCGCGAAGCGGCTCGAGCGCGGTCTCCGCGACCCGCGCCTCGGCTTCGTCACCATCACCGATGTCCAGGTGACCGGCGACCTGCAGCACGCCTCGGTGTTCTACACGGTCTACGGCACCGATGAGGAGCGCGCCGATTCGGCCGCGGCCCTCAAGGCCGCCACCGGCATGCTCCGCACCGAGGTGGGCAGGAACATCACGTCCCGGCTCACGCCGTCGCTCGAGTTCATCCTCGACGCGGTGCCCGAGAACGCGAAGCACATCGAGGATCTGCTCGCCGCCGCGCGCAGCCAGGACTCGCAGGTGCAGTCGCTCGCCGCTCAGGCGGACTACGCCGGCGACGCCGACCCCTATGTGAAGCCCCGCGAGGACGACGAGGACTAGGCGCCGAGCCCGAACACCGCGGAGCCCGTGGCGACGTCGACCGATTCCAGGACGACGACGACACGGGCTCCCGGCGTGAGCGGGGCCGGGAGGTCGACGGTGATCTCCGGGTCGAGCAGCTGGACCGAGGAGCGGGTGCGCGCCGAGGAGACGACGATCCCGCTGAAGGAGGCTCCTTCGCGGCCGCGGAGGACGGCGGCCTCGACGATCGCGGTCGCCGCACGGGAGGCGGCTCCGGCCCGGCGGTCGCTCGCGGCGAGGAGCGGCGGGAGCAGGGGCAGCGCCTCGCGCAGCTGCGACGGGATCGTTCCGCCGCGGGACACCGTGAGGCAGACGGCGAGGCCGAACCGGTCGACCAGGCGCCGCAGCGGCGCGGTGACGTGCGCGTACGGCGCGGCGAGAGCCGCCTGCTCGGGATGCTCCGGCGGGGCGCCGTCGAAGGCGGTGTAGCCGGCGCCGCGGAACAGGCTCGCCGCGGCGTACATGATGGCGAGCTGGGCGGGGTCGGCGGTGTCGAGGCGGCGCAGGTAGGCGCCGTAGGCCTCCTCCTCGGGCCACGGGACGCCGAGCGCCGCGGCTCGGGAGCGGAAGGCCGCGACGGTGGCGGGGTCGGCCTCGGGCATGGTCCGGAGGATGCCCACCCCCGCGTCGAGCATCATCGTCGCCGCCGCCATACCGGTCAGCAGCGAGACCTGGGCGTTCCAGCCCTCGACGGCCAGGGGAGCGCGGCGCTCGACCCGGTAGCCGCCGTCGGCGGCGACGATCTCCTCCTCGGGCAGCGTCAGGCTCGCTCCTCCGCGCTCGGCCTCGCGCGCCAGGCGCTCGCGTCCGAACCAGGGGAGGAGGGCGAGGGAGGGGTGCGGATCGCCCGCGTCGACGCTGCGCTGCACGCCCTCGTAGTCGAGCCGGGCCACGCTGCGGACGAGCGCCCGCTCGAGGTGCACCGAGCGCGGCTCCGCCCGCTCGTCGAGGGTCAGCGTCCAGACCAGCGCTCGGCGCGTCTCGTCCGGCAGGAGCGACGCGGTCCCCTCGGAGAGGACCGCGGGGTGCAACGGGACGCGGCCGTCCGGGAGGTAGTAGGTCTGGCCGCGGCGGCGCGTCTCGGCGTCGAGCGCTCCGCCGGTGCGGACGACCGCGGGCACGTCCGCGATGGCGTAGCGGAGGACGACGCCCTCCGACGTGCGCTCCAGGTGGAGGGCCTGGTCCAGGTCGAGCGAGCCGGGCGGGTCGATCGTCACGAAGGGGAGGTCCGTCCGGTCGACGCGGTCCTCGTCGTCCGCTCCGGCGTCCGCGTGCTCGGCCTCGGCCAGCGCGGCCGGCGGGAACGGGCCGGGCAGGTCGTTCTCGACGCGGACCGCGGCGAGGGCGCGCTGGACGTCCTGGGCGAGGTCGACGTCGAGGGCGCGCTCGACGGCGGCGTCGGGGCGGGGGAGGCGGAGGCGGCGACCGGTCACGGCGCCGACCCTACCCGCCTCCTCCGACGCGGACGGCGGTCGACGGGCCCTCAGGAGCCGGGGAGGAGGTAGCCGTCTTCCGGGCCGCCCGTCGCCAGACCGTCGGCGAGGAGCCCGGCCAGGGCGCGACCGCGCTGGTCGGCGTCCGGCCAGAGAGACTCCACCTCGGCCGCGGTGACCGGGCCGTGCGCGGCGCGCAGCTCGGCGAGGATGAGGCCGCGGACCTGGCGGTCCGAGCCCTCGAACCGCTTCTGCTTCGCCTTCACGGGCCCGGTGTGCTCGGGGTACCCCTCCGCCCGCCAGCGGCAGAGGTCGCGGATCGGGCACTCGTCGCAGCGCGGAGCGCGGGCGGTGCAGACGACCGCCCCCAGCTCCATCGCGCCCGCGTTGAAGGCCGCCGCCTCGGAGAGCGACTCGGGCAGCAGCGCCGACATCGCGGCGAGGTCGGCCCTCGCGCGGGGCGGACCGGGCTCCGCCGCTCCGTCGACCGCGCGCGCGAGGACCCGGCGGACGTTGGTGTCGACCACGGGGTGCCGCCTCCCGTAGGCGAACACGGCGATGGCGCGGGCGGTGTAGTCGCCGATGCCGGGCAGCGCGAGGAGGGTCTCGACGTCGTCGGGGACCACGTCGCCGTGCTCCTCGGCGATCGCCACGGCGCAGGCGTGCAGGCGCAGGGCCCGCCGCGGGTAGCCCAGGGACTGCCAGGCGCGCACCGCCTCGCCGGGAGGGACGGCGGCGAGAGCGGAGGGTGTCGGCCAGCGCTCCAGCCACTCCGCCAGACGCGGGACGACGCGGACCACCGGGGTCTGCTGCAGCATGAACTCGCTGACGAGCGTGCCCCAGGCGGGGAAGCCCTCGCGGCGCCACGGCAGGTCGCGGGCGCTCGTGCGGAACCAGGCGGTGATCGCGTCGGCGAGAGGGTCGGAGGGCATCAGCCCACACTAGGCGGCGGCGCGTATCGTGGGCGGATGACCAGGTGGGCTCCGCAGAAGGCCGATGTGCTCGACGCTCTCGCGGCGGAGGTGCTGCACAACTACGGGCGCGGACGGGTCAAGGTCGGGATCGACGGCGACGACCCCGCGGTGAGCGCGGCGTTCGCGCTCGACCTCGCGGAGGCGCTCCGCCGGGCCGGCAAGGACGCGATCGTCGCGCACCTCACCGACTTCCGACGTCCCCGCGCCGATCGGGACGACCCCGCCGTGCCCGAGGAGCAGCGCTCCTACGCGGCCGGGTACGACTACGAGCTCCTGCGCCGCGTGCTGCTCGATCCGTTCACCCTCGGCGGCAGCACCGGGTTCGTGCTCGCGGGCTTCGACGCGGTGCGCGACGAGGCGCGGCAGGCGCGCTGGCGGACCGCCGGCCGCGACGCGGTGCTGCTCGTCGACGGCGAGTTCGCCCTCCGGCCGGAGCTGCGCGGCGCGTGGAGCACCAGCATCCGCCTCGACACGCAGGAGCCGCCGGTGGACGCGGCGTACCGCGCCACGACGGATCCGCGCCGGCCGGCGGGGATCCTCGTCGACATCCGCGATCCGGAGCAGCCCCGGCGCCTCTTCGCCGACTCCTGCTGAGCCTCGGGACGGAGGCCGCCGCCGCGGGCGGCGTCGGTCCGACAGGGCCGCGGGCTCAGACCAGGGCGGCGCGGCGCACGACCTCAGCCGGCGGCACGAAGGCGCCCGCCCGCTCGACCTCGTGCACCAGGTCGACCAGCAGCTGGTTGACCGGTGCCTCGCGCCCGCCGCGGTGAGCGGTGCGGACCACGGCCCCGGCCAGGTGGTCGATCTCGCTCGGCACTCCGCGGCGGACGCTCTGCAGCGTCGACCCGGGGTTCGGCACCTCGCCCATCCGCGCGGCCATCCGGCGGGGGAGCAGCTCGACCAGGGGCAGGGGAGCGGCGGCCAGGGCGCGGACGGACGCGTTCGAGAGTCCCTGCAGCGAGCCGAAGCGGACGCCCGACGCGAGGCCCGTCCGGGCGGCCTCGCGCATCGACCGGGCGAGGACGCGCCGCAGCCCCGGATCGACGATCGTCTCCTGGACCGAGAGCCCGGTGATCGCGGGCAGGGCGTTGACCTCGTTGATCAGCAGCTTCGTCCACTGCGCTCCGGTGAAGTCGCCGGTGACGGCGGTGGGGACCGCCTCGCCGAGCACGGCGGCGGCACGGCGCACGTCGTCGTCGGCCGGGCGGCCGGGGACGCCGAGCGTGGTCGTGGCAGGAGCCGTGACGGTGACGCGGCCGGGTTCGAGGTGGCTCGCGGCGAAGAGGGCGAGAGCACCCACGAGCCGGGCGTCGCGCACCTGCCGGGCCGCCGCGGTGAGTCCGTCCAGTCCGTTCTGGACGACGACGACGAGGGTGCCGTCGACCGTGCGGCGGTTGGTTCGCAGCGCGTCCTCGGCGTCCTGCGCTTTCGTGCAGACGAAGGCGAGATCGGGTGCCAGATCGAGGGACTCGCCGCAGCGGACCCAGGCGGTGTGCTCGCCCCACGCCCCGTCGAGCCGGATCCCCGACCGGCGGATCGCGGTGAGGTGGTCGCCTCGGGCGGTGACCTCGACGTCGTGCCCGGCGCGGTCGAGAAGGGCGGCGATGGTGCCGCCGACGGCGCCTGCTCCGAGTACTGCGATCCTCATCCGGACAGCCTAGGACGGGCGGGCGAGGGCTCCGGCTGCACCCCGGGGGTCCTCCCGATCCGTCCGTGTATCCTCGCACCCGTGCTCGAGACCCCCGCCCCGGCTCCGAACGGGATCCTCCTGCTGGACAAGCCCGGCGGCATCACCAGCCACGACCTCGTCTCGCGGACCCGCCGCCGCGCGGGGACCCGCAAGGTCGGCCACGCGGGGACGCTCGATCCGATGGCGACCGGGCTGATGATCCTCGGTCTCGGCCCCTCGACGCGCCTGCTCACCTACCTCGTCGGCCTCGACAAGCAGTACGAGGCGACGATCCGGCTGGGCTCCTCCACCACCACCGACGACCAGGAGGGCGAGGTGCTCGCCTCGGCGGAGCCCGCACTCGTCGCGGCCCTCGCCCCGGAGTCGGTGTCCGACGCGATCGCGGCCCTCACCGGAGCGATCGAGCAGGTCCCGAGCACGGTCAGCGCGATCAAGGTGGACGGCCGCCGCGCCTACGCCCGCGCCCGCGACGGCGAGGAGGTCGTGCTCGCCTCCCGCCCCGTGACCGTCTCGGAGTTCGCCGTCCTGGCGAGCCGCCCGGTCGAGGGGTTCCTCGACCTGGACGTGCGCGTCACCTGCTCCTCCGGCACCTACATCCGCGCGCTCGCCCGCGACCTGGGCGCGTCCCTCGGAGTCGGCGGCAGGAGCGCGGCGGGGACGTCGAGCTCGTCGATCTCGCCGGCCTGCGCCACGGAGAAGGGGCCGACCGCGGTGCGCCGCAGCGCGGTCAGG